>RFHE01000112.1 GCA_003696445.1 Calditrichota bacterium
ATGATTCACTTTCTGGTGGTTGGCTGGATCACCCAGATCATCATGGGGGTGAGCCTGTGGATGTTTCCGCGTTACCGCCGGGACCTGCCGCGGGGACGGGACTGGTTAAGTTGGCTGGGGTTGATCGGCATTAATGCCGGGCTGGGCTTGCGGGCCGTTGCCGAACCGGCCATTGCCCAGGGACCATCCCGCTGGGCAGCGATTCTGCTGATCTTCAGTGCAGCGTTTCAATTGATCGGAGGCTTGGCCTACGTGGCCAACATCTGGCCCCGGATTAAGGCCCGGCCCTCGGATTGAACGCCGGCTGGCACGGGCAGAGCGCCGGCACCAGATAACCAAAAGAGGGAACTCCAGCATGCCCAGGTTGTCGCAAATCGCCATCCGCCTTGCCCTGATCCACCTGCTGCTGGCCTTTGGGGCAGGCAGCCTGCTACTGTGTGCCAAAGCCCTCCAGCTTACCGGCGGCGCATGGCGCTGGCTACCGGTGCATCAGGAAGTCGCCTTACTGGGCTGGGTTCTCCAACTGATTTACGGGGTGGCCTACTGGATCCTCCCCCGCTTTTCCACCCCGCCGTTCCGGGGCAATGCCTTGCCGATGGTCCTGGCCGTCGCACTGCTCAATGCAGGCGTCCTGCTGGCCGCCCTCTCCCCGCTCCTTCAATGGCCCCCGGTGTATTTGCTGTTAGCCAGAGGGATGGAAGCCGGCTCGGCCATCGCTTTTGCCTGGCACGCCTGGCCGCGAATTAAGCCCTATGGAAGCTGATCCCCTCCGCGCGCCCATCAAACGCTGGAAAGAAATCTCACCAAAACTGATGCAAATCAGTTTTTTTCGCTAACCATTGTCATAGACAATCTTTCCAGATATTTTCATTTTAAACCGGTGGGGCGAGCAGGCGAACTCGATCCCAGCGAAGAGAGTTTCAAATCTGATGCGCCCTAAAAATCGAGTGAGGAGGAAGCTCAAAATGGAAATAAAACAAATTCTGGTCCCCGTAGATTTCAGCGAGTATTCGGATCGGGCGGTGGATTTTGCGCTGACGCTGGCTGAAAAACTGAACGCTGCTATTACCCTGTTCCATGTGATTGTGATGTTTTCCGAGGACGTGGATGAAGCCCGCCGCCTTAAGGAATACGAACAGGTGGTTCGCGCCAGGGAGAAGTGGATTCAGGAACGGTTAAAAGCCCATCGGATGGAAGCCGACGAGCGGGGGATAGCGGTAAAATCAGAGGTCAGGCGGGGATTTTCGCCGGCCGACGAAATACTGGAATTCTTAGCCGAAAAGGATTTCGATCTGGTGGTTATGGGCACTCATGGGCGAACTGGAATCAAACATCTGATTCACGGCAGTGTTACCGAACGAGTGGTCCGCCTCTCCCCGGTTCCGGTGCTCACTGTCCATCACGCCCAGCACGAATTTAATCCCAAACATATCCTGGTGCCCATCGATTTTTCTCGCCATTCTCTAAAAGCGGTTGATTATGCAGCACTGCTCGCCCAACAATTTCAGGCACAGGTAACGTTTTTACATGTCATCGAAGAGATGATTCATCCGGCGTTTTACGCCGCCCACATGGAGTCCTTATTTCAACTGGATCCGCAGCTAAAAACGCGGGCTCTGGAGCGGCTGCAGTCCTTTGTGAATCGATCGGATCTGAATGCCCAATACATGGTGCTGGAAGGCAAACCATATAAAGAAATCCTGGAATTTGCCAACCAACACAACGTGGATTTGATCGTCATGGCCACCCGGGGCCTTACCGGCTTGGACTACATACTGCTGGGCAGCACCGCCGAACGGGTGGTGCGTTTGGCCCAGTGCGCGGTGCTGACTGTGGGGCATGTGGAAGAAGAAAATCAGGAATAAATGAGCGGGTAGGAAGAAGGAGACCTTGGCCAAAAACAGCTGAATAGCGCATCATCAGCAAAAGAAAGGAACCGTGGCAATGAAACAAGCTCAGATGATTACCATCGATGCCAACGAGGCAGTGGCCAGGATTGCCTATTTAACCAACGAGGTGATCGCTATTTACCCGATCACTCCTGCCTCGCCGATGGGCGAATGGGCCGACGCCTGGAGCGCCGCCGGCAAGAAAAACCTTTGGCAAACCGTACCGGTAGTGGTGGAAATGCAGAGCGAAGGCGGCGCGGCGGGGGCGGTACACGGCGCTCTACAGTCCGGATCGCTGACCACCACCTTTACCGCCTCCCAGGGTCTTTTGTTAATGATTCCCAACATGTTTAAAATTGCCGGAGAGCTGACCCCAACTGTTTTTCACATTGCTTCTCGGACGGTGGCAACCCATGCTCTGTCTATTTTTGGTGATCACAGCGATGTGATGGCGGCCCGAGCCACCGGATGGGCCATGATGCCTTCCTGTTCGGTTCAGGAAGCACAGGATTTTGCCCTCATTGCCCAGGCGGCCACCTTGGAAGCCCGGGTGCCCTTTGTGCACTTTTTCGATGGCTTTCGTACCTCCCACGAAATCCAGAAAATCTACCAACTCAGCGAAGAGCAAATACGGGCCATGATTGATGAGGAATTGATTTTGGCCCATCGCCAGCGGGCCCTTAACCCGGATCATCCCTTCATCCGAGGTACCGCCCAGAATCCCGATGTGTTCTTCCAGGCCAGGGAAACGGTGAACCCATTTTATCAGGCCTGCCCGGAAATTGTTCAGAAAACCATGGATCGGTTTGCCCAGCTCACCGGCCGCCGCTACCATTTATTTGATTATGTGGGACATCCGGAAGCAGAGCGCGTGGTCGTGATCATGGGTTCCGGTGCCGAGACGGTTGAAGAAACCGTGCGCTATCTGGTGGACAGCGGCGAGAAGGTGGGCCTGGTGAAAGTGCGTCTGTTTCGTCCCTTTTCTGTGAGCCATTTTATTAAAGCGTTGCCGCCTACCGTTCGCGTTATTGCCGCATTGGATCGCACCAAGGAGCCCGGGAGTGCCGGAGAGCCACTCTTTTTGGACGTAGCCTCCGCCCTCCAGCAAGCACAGTTCGGGCCCGAGTGGTCTTTCAACGATCCCCCCCGGGCCATTGGCGGGCGTTATGGGTTATCCTCCAAGGAGTTCACGCCGGCTATGGTGAAGGGCATTTTTGATGAAATGAAGCAGCCTCAACCCAAAACCCATTTCACCATCGGTATTCTGGACGATGTTTCCGGCACCAGCCTCCCCTACGACCCGGCTTTTTCCATCGAAAAGCCGGAAGAGTTCCGCGGCGTGTTTTTCGGCCTGGGATCGGACGGTACGGTGAGTGCCAACAAAAACTCGATCAAAATCATCGGTGAGAACACCGATTACTGGGCCCAGGGCTATTTTGTGTACGATTCCAAGAAAGCCGGCGCAGTAACCGTTTCCCACCTGCGTTTCGGCAAGGAGCCCATTCGGGCACCGTACCTGATCCGCCAGGCCAATTTTGTAGCCTGCCACCAGTTTAACTTCTTAGAAAAATTCGAAATCCTGGAATACGCAGAACCCGGCGCGACTTTTCTGCTCAATTCCCCATATCCCCCGGACAAGGTGTGGGACCACCTGCCACGGTCAGTTCAACAGGCCATCATCGATAAGCAACTCACCTTTTACGTGGTGGATGCCTACCGGGTAGCCCGCGAGGCCGGGTTGGGCAATCGCATCAACACGATCATGCAGACCTGCTTCTTTGCCATTTCCAATATTCTGCCTCGGGAGGAAGCCATTGCTCAGATCAAGAAAGCCATTCAACAAACCTATGGCAAGCGGGGGGAATTGGTGCTGCAGGCCAATTATCAGGCAGTGGACCAGGCGCTGGAAAACCTCCATCGCGTGGAGGTACCGGGTAAGGTGACCAGCACCTTCGACCGCCGTCCGCCGGTTCCTGAGGATGCGCCTGAGTTTGTGCGTAAAGTGACCGCCCTCATGCTGGCCGGCCACGGGGACGATTTGCCGGTCAGTGCCCTGCCCTGCGATGGGACCTTTCCCTCGGGAACCAGTAAATATGAAAAACGCAACATTACCGAATTCATTCCGGTGTGGGACGAAGAGGTTTGTATTCAGTGCGGCAAATGCGCCTTGGTCTGTCCCCATGCAGTCATTCGAATAAAAGCGTATCCAGAATCGTATCTGAAGGATGCGCCGCCCACCTTTAAACACACCACCGCGCGGGGTCGAGAGTGGCCGGAGGGCACCGCCTACACGATTCAGGTTTCCCCGGAGGATTGTACCGGCTGCGAACTGTGCGTGCAAGTGTGTCCGGCTAAAAACAAGCGGGAAACCCGCCTCAAAGCCTTAAACATGGCTCCTCAGCGGCCCCTGCGCGAGCAAGAGAGCGAAAACTGGAAGTTTTTCCTCTCCCTGCCCGAATACGACCGACGGGAGCTGAAGATTGCCTCGGTGAAAGGCTCGCAATTCCTGGAACCGCTGTTTGAATTTTCCGGCGCTTGTTCCGGGTGCGGGGAGACGCCTTACATCAAGCTGGCCACCCAGTTGTTCGGCGACCGGATGATCGTGGCCAACGCCACCGGATGCTCTTCCATTTACGGGGGCAACCTCCCTACCACGCCCTGGAGCAAGAATCGGGAAGGGCTTGGCCCGGCCTGGTCCAACTCCCTGTTTGAGGACAACGCCGAATTCGGCCTGGGCTTTCGGGTCAGCATCGATAAGCATGAGCAACAGGCCCGGGAATTGCTGGAAGCATTGCGCAGTGAGGTTGGCGAGGCGCTGGCCAGCGCCATTTTGGATGCCGATCAAAGCGACGAAGCCGGCATTTACGAGCAGCGCCAGCGGGTCCGGGAATTGAAGGAGAAGCTGGCCGGCCTGGATCGCCCAGAAGCCCGCCGGCTGCTGACACTGGCCGATTATCTGGTTAAAAAAAGTGTCTGGATTATCGGCGGCGACGGCTGGGCTTACGACATCGGCTTCGGTGGGCTGGACCATGTGCTGGCCTCGGGCAGGGATGTCAACATCCTGGTGCTGGATACCGAGGTGTACTCCAACACCGGCGGGCAAATGTCCAAAGCCACTCCGCTGGGGGCGGTAGCCAAATTCGCCGCCGGCGGGAAGAGAACGCCCAAAAAGGACCTGGCCCTGCAGGCCATCAGCTATGGCAATGTGTATGTGGCTCGTGTAGCCTTTGGTGCCAACGACACCCATACCGTGCGGGCCTTTCTGGAAGCCGAACACTACCCGGGACCCTCGCTCATCATCGCCTATAGCCACTGCATTGCCCATGGTTACAACCTGAAATACGGGCTCCAGCAACAAAAGCTGGCCGTGGAATCCGGCTATTGGCCCCTGTTCCGGTTCAATCCCCTGCTGATCCAGGAAGGAAAAAACCCGTTTGTCCTCGATTCCCGGGGGCCCAAGGTGCCACTGGCCGAGTACATGTACAACGAAACCCGCTACAAGGTGTTGAACAAAATCGATCCAGAGGTCGCGCGAAAGCTTCTGCAGCAGGCTCAGCAAAATGTAGAGGACCGCTGGCACCTTTACCAGCAACTGGCACAAAGCTGGGCCAAGCTG
Source organism: Calditrichota bacterium (assembly GCA_003696445.1). Lineage (GTDB taxonomy): Bacteria > Calditrichota > Calditrichia > RBG-13-44-9 > J042 > J042. The sequence goes on from RFHE01000112.1 coordinate 5,506, forward strand.
GTGGAACCAGCCAAAGAAGCCGAGTCCTGAGGTAAAATCGCCGACCTCAGGGAATCAGCAGTGCTGAAAAAGGCATGTTCTAAACATTGGAGGTCACATGGATCTGAGCACAACCTACATGGGTCTCAAACTAAAAAACCCACTGGTGGCATCGGCCTCCCCGCTCTCGCGCCATGTGGACGTGGTTCGCCAACTGGAAGATGCCGGGACTGCCGCGGTGGTGATGTATTCGCTGTTTGAGGAGCAGATCAATCACGAGATTCGGGAGCTGGATTACTTTCTTACCGCCCACAGCGAAGGCCACGCCGAGGCGCTCAGCTACTTTCCGGAACCGGAAACCTACAACAATCTCCATGCTGAGGACTATCTGGAACACATTCAGCGGCTCAAACAAGCAGTGGACATTCCCATCATTGCCAGCCTGAATGGGGTCTCATCTGGGGGCTGGATGCGTTATGCCCGCAGCATGGAAGAGGCCGGGGCAGATGCCATTGAACTCAACATCTACTACATTGCTGCCAACCCGGAAGTCTCCGCCCAGCAGGTGGAACAGATGTACCTGCTGGATGTGAGCACGGTGAAGGAACAGGTCAACATTCCGGTGGCGGTGAAGCTGAGCCCCTATTTCAGCGCACTGGCTAATATGGCTAAAAAGCTGGACCATGCCGGTGCCGATGCGCTGGTGTTGTTTAATCGATTTTACCAGCCCGATATCGACCTGGAGAATCTGGAAGTGGTGCCCAACCTGACCCTGAGTACCTCCAACGAGATCCGCCTGCCCCTGCGCTGGATCGCCATCCTTTACGGGCGGGTAAATGCCAGCCTGGCCGCCACATCGGGTGTGCATACCGCGGAAGATGTATTGAAACTGCTAATGGCGGGAGCCGACGTTACCATGCTCTGTTCCGCCTTACTAAAAGAAGGGCCCGGAAAAATTGCTCAGATACTAAGCGACATGATGGATTGGATGGAGAGCCACGAATACGAATCCGTGGAGCAAATGAAGGGCAGCATGAGTTACAAAAATGTGGCTGAGCCCGCCGCATTCGAACGGGCTAACTACATTCGGGTGCTGCAAAGCATTAAATGAAAGCCCTCCGGTGGGAAGCCGAATGGGCTGTTGCTTTAAACTCAGCCCAGGGATTCAAAGGAGGTGAAAACAATGCTCAGCAAAGGCGAACAAGAAATACTGACCGTGCTGAGCAATCATCCTCTGTTTCAAAATCTGGATGAGGAGCTACTTCAGTTTTTAGCCGATCACAGCCAGGTATGCTGGTTCGAACCCGGCCATTTGATTTTTCGCGAGGGGGACGAGGCAGGGACTTTTTACCTGATTCAAAGTGGTCAGGTGGCGTTGGAGTTTTTCCTTACCGAAAACGCCCTTTACACTCTGGAAACGCTGGGGGAAGGCGATATTGTGGGATGGTCCTGGTTATTTCCTCCCTTCCGGTGGCACTTAAACGCCCGCGCCCTGACGCGGGTGCAGGCCATTGCCTTCGACGCCGCAGCACTGCGGCAAAGGATGGAAGCAGACCCGGCGCAAGGCATGAAACTGGTCCAGCGCTTCTCAAGAATCATCTTTCAACGCTTGCAGGCCGCCCGGCAGCGCCTGGCCCAAACGGCGGGTAGGAAGGAACAATCCCGTTAATCACAACAAGGAGGAATCCGGTATGACCCTGGAGCTCAACGAGCAGGAACGCACCGTACTCATAGAAGTGTTAGAGAGTTATCTCTCCGAATTGCGGATGGAAATCGCCAATACGGACCGGCTGGCTTACCGGGAACAGCTCAAGCAACGCAAGCAAGTTTTACTGGCGATTCTGGAAAAACTGGGGGTACAACCCGGCAAGGAAACCGCTCACTAAGCTCGCGCTTGGTTCGTCTAAAACGGACTCGAACAAATTGAACGCGAACGACTCAAACTCACACGAGGCTCAAGCCTAGTTTGTCTAAAACAATGGCGTGGCAATCCATGGCACTTTTATGTCTTTCGTATTTTTCCATGGCTTGGATTTCCTATTTAAAAACGGTAAACTCTATCCCGTTATACAGTGACAAGGAGAGGTTGAAACATGATTTTCGGCGTGCCCAAGGAAGTGCGACCCTTTGAATACCGGGTCGGTTTAACCCCAGCCACAGTGGACAACCTGGTGAGGGCCGGTCATCAGGTTTACGTAGAAAAGTCGGCTGGGTTGAATGCCGGGTTTCGCGACCGGGACTACGAGGCGGTGGGGGCTAAAATCCTCTACAATGCCTCGGAGACCTGGGGCCGTTCTGATGTCATTGTTAAGGTTGCCCGTCCCACCGAGGAGGAATACGTGCGCTTCCGCAAGGGCCAGACTTTGCTGAGTTTTCTTCACCTGGCGGTGGCCTCATCGGATTTGCTGGAGGCGCTTCGGGAGAACGAAATTACCGCCATTGCATACGAAACGATAGAAACCGGCGATGGCCGCACGCCGGTGTTACTGACCACCAGCGAAGTGGCCGGCCGACTGGCGCCCATCATTGCCGGGCAATTGCTGGAGAGTTCCAGCGGGGGCCGGGGCATCCTGCTGAGCGGCATCCCCGGCGCGCCACCTGCTGCAGTGGTTGTAATCGGTGCCGGCGTGCTGGGGTCCAATGCTGCCCGCGCCTTCTACAGCCTGGGTGCCGAAGTCACCGTGCTGGATCAAAGCATTGCCGCCTTGCAACGCATCGACACCCTCTTCCACGGGCATGTGGCTACCATGGTGGCCAACCCTTACAACATCGCTAAAGCGGTGTCCTTTGCCGATGTGCTGGTCTGCGCTGTGGCCGTACCCGGCGGCCGGGCACCGATTCTGGTGACCCGAACCATGCTTCAGAGCATGCGCCCGCGGGCGGTGATTATCGATTTTTCCATCAATAGTGGCGGTTGCGTGGAAACCAGCCGGCCCACCACCCTGGCAACCCCCTCCTACATGGAAGAGGGCATCATTCATTATTGCGTGCCTAACGCACCGGCCATGGTCTCCCGGACAGCCAGCTACGCCCTCTCCAACTCGGTCCTACCCTACCTGCTGGCCATCGGGCAGCACGGCATCCCCACCGTGTTCGAGGTGGTGCCCGAGCTGCGGCGGGGCGTGAACCTGCTGGACGGTAAGCTCACCCATCCCGGGGTGGCCAATGCCCTGGGGGTGGATGTGGAGCTCACCCTCTAATCCTTGAATCCAGATTGCACCTATCCTCCGGCAGGAACCACTTCCCCTCTTTCGGGGCACGCCGCCAGGCACGGTGAATTTGTATTGATCATTTGGTTCCCTTTTTTGCTCCCTTTCTCACTTTTTAAAGATTTTGCTCTCTACCGATCCCTGCACGCTCTTTACCTGGCTACGCGGGGACTGAAACCCTACTTGACTGCATTGCTTTTCGAAGAGTTTGCATTTCCTCAGAGCCCTCTGGTGGCCAGGGCTTTGCCACCCAAAATTTCAATTCGTGCATAGTTTTTCATCCAGCGGTTTTGTAATCTCAATCAACACTGTAATTTTGAAGTTGGTTAGAATTGACATTTTCAAAATCAACAGGAGGGTCGCCGATCATGCGTGGATTTAGCAAACTGTTTACCCGCTCGCCGTTCGCCCCCATGCAGTCCCACATGGAAAAAGTGGCCAACTGCGTGGAACAGCTGGGCGAACTGTACAATGCGTTTACCGCCGGGGATTACGATAGAATGGCACAACTGGCCGAGGAAATATCCGAGCTGGAACACATGGCCGATCTAACCAAGAACGAAATCCGCAACAGCTTGCCCAAAGGCATCTTTCTGGCCATTAATCGTGGGGATTTGCTGGAAATCCTGGCCCTGCAGGATACCTTGGCGGATAAGGCCGAGGACATCGCCGTGTTGTTGACCCTGAAGGAACTCAAGCCGGTTCCCGAGATCAAGGACGAACTCAAGCCGTTTCTGGACAAAAACATGGAAGCCTTTCGGATGAGCCATCGCATTGTCCGGGAGCTGGACGAGCTGTTGGAGACCTCCTTTGGTGGGAAAGAAGCGGAGAAAGTGAATGAGATGGTTGAACAGGTGGCCTACATGGAACATGAGGCCGACGTCATGCAGCGGCAGTTGCTGAAAAAACTTTTTTCCATGGACGATACCCTGCATTACAGCGATTTCATTCTGTGGATTAACATTCTGCAGGGCATAGCCGCCCTGGGCAACTTGTCGGAGAAACTGGCCAATCGTATTCGGATGTTGCTGGAATTGAAATAGCCACGAAGGGATAGGCCCATGCTGGGGCCGGTATCTGGCGGTGGACGTTGAGCAACGAATCGATAAACATGGAGATTGCTTATGGAATTTACTACAACGATCTGGGCCATCTGGGCGATTTCTGTAGCTTGTGGTTTTTACATGGCCTGGAGCATCGGGGCCAACGATGTCGCCAATGCCATGGGCACCTCGGTGGGCTCGGGGGCATTGACCATCAAGCGGGCAGTGATTCTGGCGGCGGTACTTGAATTTACCGGCGCTTTTTTTGTGGGCACTCATGTGTCGGAAACCATTCGCAAAGGGATTGTCAGTCCGGAAATTTTTCAAAATGCCCCCCTGGACCTGGTTTACGGGATGGCCGGGGCATTGCTGGCGGCGGCTATCTGGTTACAGGTGGCCTCCTATTTTGGGTGGCCGGTGTCCACTACCCATTCCATTGTCGGTTCGGTACTTGGTTTTGGCGCCGTGGTGGGCGGCATGGACGCCATAGCCTGGCACAAAGTGGGCACCATCGTGGCCAGCTGGGTCATTTCTCCCCTGTTGAGCGGCACCATTGCTTTTTTGATTTTTTCTACACTCCGGCGCACCATTTACTACAACGACGATCCGATAGGGGCGGCCAAACGACTCACACCCATCATCGTTTTTTTCGTCTTTTTTGTCCTCACCCTGGCCATGGTATTTAAGGGCTTGAAAAATCTGCACCTGAACCTGACATTTGGTCGAGCCACCCCCATTGCCGCCGCAGTGGGATTGATCGCTTCGGTCATCAGCGCATTCCTAATCCGGCGGATTCAGCCGGCCCCGGTGCGGGAACGGGTGCTGGTGAAGCAGCCCCTGACCGTGCGACGAGGTCTGCCGCGGGTCATCGGCCAGCTGGACCGGCTGGTGCGACAGGCCAAGGGCGAAGTCCAAGCACAGCTCTCCATGGTGCTGACCGATCTGAAACTGATCAGCAAGGAAGTAGAAAAAGGGGAAATGGTAGAGCAAGGCAGCACCGAATACAAAACGGTGCAACGGGTGTTTGTGTACCTGCAAATTCTCAGTGCCGGCTTTGTTGCCTTTGCCCATGGCGCCAACGACGTGGCCAATGCCGTTGGTCCGCTGGCAGCCATCATCTCCATCCTGAATACCGGACTGGTCACCATGAAGGCACCGGTTCCCTTGTGGGTTCTGGGCCTGGGTGGTGTGGGCATTGTCATTGGTCTGGCCACCTGGGGCTGGCGGGTCATGTTGACTATCGGCAAAAAAATTACCGAGCTGACCCCCACCCGGGGCTTTTCGGCCGAATTCGCCGCCGCCGTCACCATTGTGCTGGCCAGTAAATTTGGCATTCCCATCAGCACCACGCACACGCTGGTGGGCGCTGTATTGGGTGTGGGCCTGGCCCGCGGTATTGGTGCGCTGAACCTACGGGTGGTCACCGAAATTATTATCTCTTGGTTTGTCACCCTGCCTGCCGGAGCGCTGGGGGCAATTATTTTTTACTATGTCCTGAAAGCGGTCTTTGGTTGATCAAAAACGCCGGTAGCAACGTTCACCGTCGGCTCGCCTGCCGCAGGGAAAAAACTCGCTCCACGGTATTCCCGCCTCTGCATTCCCCGAGGCGGGGCCTGAGGTGCGTCCCTTTCTCTACCCGAATTTTTTTGCGGCCGGGAGGCGCATCTGCGCCGTGCGGCTTTTAAAGCCCCATACTTCCGCCCCTTTTACACTCCCATTGCCATTGCTGGCAAAACTGCGTAGCTTTATGCAGTAAAAAGGCTTAAAGGTGCGCACGTTGTCGGGCCCATTGATCTCACTGGCGTTTTTAAAAAGTCACTTTCAGGACCCCAGAATTGTTGGCGACGAGCGGGCGCTGAATATCTGGTTTATTCGCCTGCGCTGGATTGCCATTGCCGTGGCTATCCTACTGATCAACACAACCATTTTCATTTTCCATTATCTTTCTCCGGAAGCCTTTCCTCCACTCATGGTGCTGATCGGTCTCCTCATCCTCAGCAATCTGCTCTATACGTTCTGGCTAAATAGCGGAAAAAAAACCCGCTATTTGCCCGAAATTCAGATTGTTGCCGATCTATTTTTTCTGACCGCCATGCTTCACTATTCAGGGGGCATTGAAAACCCACTGACCTATCTTTACATTTTCCACGTTATTCTTAGTGGAATTTTGCTCCCCCAGCGGCGCTGTTACCAGATTGTTTTTCTTGGTTTTTTTCTCTACACCCTTCTGGCCTTTAGCGAGCTTTTTGGCACCCTACCCCACTACACACTACAAATATTTCCGCATACCCCCGACCACCATCATGGGGCTATGCTTCCCGGTGGAGCCGGCCAACCCATGGAATTAATCCATGCCGCCCATTATGCCCCTTACGTTATTACTGCCAGTGGGCTTCAATTCTTGGTCATGCTGCTTACCGCGTTTTTCATTACTACGGTTATGGCTCATTTAAGGGAAGCCCAGCGACGCACTCGCGAACAGCAACAGCGGTTAGAGAAAGTATTGCAGGCCACCGGTGCCGGGTTAATCATCATGGATGCCGGTTTTCGCCCGCTGTGGTACAACCAGGTCGTCCAACACTGGTTTGGAGAGGGACACGGGGAAACCGAAACGCCTGACACTACATTGGAGCAGTGGGTAAAACAAACCCGGGACAGCCTGGAGACGGCCTTCCAACAGGGAAAGGTGATCAGTGTGGAACGGGAGCAGGAGCTTGAGGACCATCAAACCCACGTTTTTCAGGTGACGCTGGCACCGGTGCGCGACCAGAAGGGAGACATCTATCAGGTGGTGGAGCTAATCCAGGACATCACCGAGAAGAAATTTCTGGAGGCGGAGATGTTGCATGCCGCCCGCATGGTAACGCTGGGCACCATGGCTGCAGGCATCGCCCACGAGGTGGGTAATCCCCTGGCCTCCATCTCCACCCGGCTTCAGCTCATGGAAACGGAAAAAGACCCGGCGTTCATTCAGGCCAGCCTGAGGCTGCTGCGAAAGGAAATCGCCCGGATCGAGCGCATTGTTCGCGGTGTGGCACAATTCGGACGAGCCGCACCGGAACGCTGGGAGCTGTGTTCGGTTAACCAAGTCCTGGAGGAAACGGTCGAAATTCTCAAGTACCATAAATTGGCCCGTGATCGCTGTATCCAGTTGAACCTGGACAAAAGCCTGAAACCCATTCTGGCCGTAGGGGACCAGCTCAAACAGGTCTTCTTGAACTTGGGTCTAAACGCCCTGGAAGCGACCGATCCCGGCGGTCAACTGATCATTCAAACCCGGCGACGGGGATCGGTGCTGGAAATTGCCTTTACCGATACCGGATGCGGCATTGCGCCGGAGAAGATGCATGCTATTTTTCAACCCTTTTACACCACCAAGCCGGAAGGCACCGGTCTGGGATTATTTATTGCCCAGCATATCGTCCAGGCCCATGGTGGATCGCTAAATGTCGAAAGTCAGCCTGGTAAAGGCAGCACCTTCACCATTAAACTGCCCATTCGCAGACACCCGGTTAAAAAGAGATCATGAAGGCGGAGAATACACGCACCGGCAAGATTTTAATCATCGACGACGAGGAGTTATTCCGCGAGGATCTGGCCTTGCTGCTCAAAAAGCGGGGCTTTTCCTGTTTCACTGCCCCGGATGCCCGGCAGGGGCTGAGCGTGCTGTCCCAGCACGCGCCGGATGTGGTCCTCTTGGACATTGTGATGCCGGGCCAGAGCGGCATCGAACTGTTACCGGAGATTTTCCTTCGCCACCCACGCTGTCATGTAATCGTCATGACGGCCTTCGGGACGTTGGAGACGGCCATAGAGGCGTTCCGGCGGGGCGCCACCGACTACATCATGAAACCCATTGTGCTGGAGGACGTGCTGCAAAAGATTCATCGAATTCTGGAATTGCAGCAGTTGCGGCGGGAAGTGGAATTTTTGCGCCGCCAGGTGCACGCACTGCAACCCGTCCACCTGCTGATTGGCCAGAGCCCGGCCATTGAACGGGTGCGCCACCTCATCGCCAAAGTCGCCCCGACACGCAGCACCGTGCTCATCAGCGGCGAGTCCGGCACCGGCAAGGAGCTGGTCGCCCGGAGCATCCACCAGCAGAGCCAGAACCGCGAAGCCCCTTTTGTGGCTCTCAATTGTTCCGGCATCCCAGATAATCTACTGGAAAGCGAGCTGTTCGGCTACCAGAAAGGCGCTTTCACCGGGGCCAATCGGGACAAGGAAGGCTTTTTTGAGCTGGCAGGGGAAGGTACCCTGTTTCTGGATGAAATCGGCGAATTGCCCCTGGCCCTGCAGAGCAAACTCCTCCGGGCTTTAGAAACCAGGGAAGTGTACCGGGTCGGTGGAACCCAACCCTACCGGTTTAAGGCTCGCATTGTAGCAGCCACCAACAAAAATCTGAAAACCCTGGTGGAGCAAGGACAATTTCGGGAAGATCTGTACTATCGCATCGCCGTTTTCGAAATTCATATGCCCCCGCTCAGGGAGCGCCCTGAGGATATCCCCCTTCTGGCCAATCATTTTCTGAAGCACTTAAACCGTGAAATGAAACGTACCATTCAGGGCATCGATGCCGAAGCCCTGCAAGTGATGATGCAGTACCCCTGGCCGGGCAACGTGCGCGAGCTCAGAAATGTGCTGGAACGGGCCATGATTTTAGCTGATGGACCCTTCATTACCACCGGTACACTGCCCGAGGAGTTCCTGCACCAAGCAAGCCCCCCGGCCAGCGAAAACCTTAAGGAAGTGATGCGGGCCTTTGAGCGCGCCCATATTCTGCGCATTCTCCAAGCCTGCGGCGGCAATAAGGAGCAAGCCGCCCGCCGCCTGGGCATCAACCCTTCTACTTTGTACAGAAAGCTGGCTGATCTGAATATCGAATCCCCAGATTAAAACCCCGTCCTGGTACAACTGGTCCCTTTTTGCAGAATCGCAAAAAAGCCGCTCTGTTTTTCTTGCAAATTTGCGAATAGTCCTTTACGCTGGCACAGGAAATATTTTTCTTAACTGATTGTTATTTAGAGATTTAACTGCGTAATTTTCGACATCCCTCGTTTTCTGGCATTTCCTTTGTGCGAATCAGCAATGAACTTAGGTTGAACATAGATGCAAAGAACCAAAAGCAGAGAGAGGAGTGTCATGAAAAAACGGCGTTTCAGAACTGTTTTACTGCTGGTTGTTTTTCAGTTGGTGTTCGCAGGAATGATTCAGCTTTCGGTAAGGGCGGCTGAATCGAAAGCAGATTCGCAAAATACCGGGTGGAATGTGCCCCCCAACGCCGCCGAACTCAAAAGCCCCTTGCCGGCCACCGATCAGGTCATCAAAAAGGGGCGTGAAATTTACATGAAGCAATGTGCCACCTGCCACGGTAAATCGGGCAAAGGTGATGGTCCAGCGGCTAAATTTTTAGGTAAACCCTTGCCCGATTTTACCAGCCCGGCTGTGGCGCAGCAGAGCGAAGGCGTGTTATTCTGGAAAATTACCAACGGGAATCCTCCCATGCCCTCCTGGAAGGCCATGCTCTCCGAACAGGATCGCTGGGCAGTTGTGCTCTACTTAAAATCATTGGCCAAGTCAAAAAAATAAGGAAGCTGAAAGGAGGTTGATGGCGATGAAAACGGTAACGGTTGCAGCGACGGTTGTTTTACTGCTGGCCCTGACCGGCCTGCAGGCCCAGACGACACCGGTGCCTGCCAACGGAAGAACAAATTTCCTGCTCACCGGGTACAGTGCTACCACATTCGAGAAAGAAGAGGGGAGTAACAGTCTGTTCGAGACGTCTTTCAATCCCATCTTCCTGTGGAAACCCACCGAACAGTTCCTTTTCGAAAGTGAGGTGGAGTTTGAGATAGAGGAGGAAGGCACAGATATCGGTATGGAGTTCGGGCAGATCTGGTATATTCCCAGCGACTACATCATGTTTGGCTTTGGCAAGTTTTTAAGCCCGAATAACATGTTTATGGAGCGTCTCCATCCGGCCTGGATCAACAAACTGCCGGATATGCCCATGGGCCTGTCCGACCATGGTCCCGTGCCCCTGTTGGCCTCTTCACAGATCGGAGCTCAAGTGCGCGGTGCATTTCCAGTGGGTGCCAGCCGGATTGGCTACGCATTCTATGTTTCTCATGGTCCCACCTTGGTGGCGGAAGAAGATACCCTGGCCGAGGGCACAGGGGCGTTAAATAAAGCGGGTGTCCCCCATGTGGCCCAGGAAGGGGAAGAAGAGGAGGAAGGCGTACCAGTCGGGTTTCTCGATTTCTCCAACGTCCCGGAAAACAACAGCGATAAGGCCATCGGCGGTCGTGTTTCCTTCCTGCCTGTGCCGCAACTGGAGATCGGCTACAGTTTCGAAACGGCTAACGTAGGCACACCGGGCACCGAGTTTTCCGATATTCGGTCGCTCAACAATGTGGTGGATTTCACTTACGTCAACGATATCGATCCCCTGAAGGGGCACCTGGATATCCGCGGCCAGTGGGTATGGCTGCACATCGACCGGGCCGATGAGCCGCCTTTGAACTACGACAACACCAGTAATGGCGGATTCGCCCAGATTGCCTACATGCCCTCCAAGGTGGACAATCCGTTCTTTAAAAACCTGGAATTTGTCTTCCGATTCGATCGATTGGATCTACCCGATGAAGCCGAATTCAATCCCGAGCTGACCCGCTACTCCTTCGGGCTCAACTACTGGTTTACACCCAGCAGTGTATTGAAACTGGCCTTTGAGGCCAAAAAGGAAGACTTCCCCAACGAACCCGAAGTAGGCGAATCTGAAGAGACCGAAAGCAAATTTGTAGCACAGTTCTCACTGGGTTTTTAAAGAGGAGAAAGGAGAAGAACGATGAAAAGCAGAAAAATAAAAGCCGTTGCCTTGCTCAGTGTTGCTTTGATGATCCTGGCCCTGCTATTGATCCTTTTGACCGGCTGTGCTTCTTCGGTTCCCATCAAGGAGAAACCGGGGGCTCAGCTCTGGGGCGAAAACTGCGGCCATTGCCACAACATTCGCCCGCCCAACAGCCTGACCGATGGGGAATGGTCCGCTGTGGTGACGCACATGCGTACCCGGGCCAACCTGTCGGCCGTGGAAGCCGAGAAAATTCTGGAGTTCCTCCAGCAGAGCAACTAAGCACACTCCTCTCTTCTGTGCTTGGACCTCCTGGCGAGCCCTAAAAGGGCTCGCTTTTTTTGTTGTATTTTTTTAAAAAGAAGGCCGTTCTTCCAATCAAAACGTAGAGGAAACATCGGTCTCTCGGGCAAACTCTTTGCTTTCCACTTGCAAATATTTGCCCAAAATGATATTTTGTTTTCAAAGCCTGGGGGGCACAATGAAGAAAGTCGAGATCCCATCTTGTAAGGTCTGCCTGGCCCGTCAAAAATCGGTATTTTCTGAGCTCTCCGAACAACAAATGGAGGAAATGGACCAGCGGAAGGGGTGCAATTTCTACAAAAAAGGTCAGATCATTTTCATGGAAGGCAGCCACCCCACCGGGCTGTATTGCATTCATAAAGGCAAAGTTAAGATCTACAAGATCGGAGAAATCGGCCGCGAACAGATCGTTCGCCTGGCTGGAGAAGGTGACATTCTCGGTTACCGATCCCTGATCAGTGGCGAATCCTACAGGGCAACCGGCGAAACCCTGGAAGATTCGCTCATCTGCCAGCTGCCCCGGGAATTGTTTTTTGAAATGATCCAGACCGACCACCAGTTGGCCATGCAACTAATGCAATTTGTGTGCAGGGAACTAGGTGCTGCAGAAAATCGAATGTTGCAATTGGCACAAAAGCCGGTGCGCGAACGCCTAGCCGAAGTACTGCTCATTTTGCGCGAAAAATACGGCCTGCAGAGCGACCAGAAAACCCTGAATGTTCAGCTAACCCGTGAGGATCTGGCCAACATTGTGGGGACAGCCACCGAAACAACCATCCGCCTGCTCACCGAGTTTAAAAATCAGCGCCTCATTGGATCGAAGGGCCGGCGTATCCAGATTCTGAATCCCCAGCAGTTGGTTCGCATTGCCAACATTTACGATTAGCTTACCGGTGTCCCTCTGAAAAGGATTTTGCCCCTACCAATTGGCTAATTGACCACCCGGCTCTAAATTAGCCCGGAAAACGATTATGGAGGTGATTTATGTTCTGGTTTTTTCTGCTGCTCGTGCTCTGTAGTCAGGTGTTTGCCGGGCAACCCCAGCTACGCCTTTTGCCCTTGGCTCACACCTACTCCATTGTTGCGCTGGATCCCGAAACCGGCGAAATGGGTGGTGCGGTGCAATCCCACTGGTTTTCGGTAGGCAGCGTGGTCCTTTGGGCCGAAGCCGGCGTGGGGGTGGTGGCTACCCAGAGCCTGGTCAACGTCTCCTTTGGTCCCCGAGGACTGGCCTTGATGAAGGCAGGCAAGTCCCCTCAGGAAGCGCTGGACGAATTGCTAGCCTCCGACGAGGGCAGAGATTACCGGCAGGTGGCATTAATCGACACCAAAGGCAATGTTGCCACCTGGACCGGCCCCAAGTGCATCCCCGAAGCCGGACATGCTAATGGCAAAAATTATTCGGTTCAGGCCAATTTAATGTTGAAAAACACGGTGTGGCCGGCCATGGAGAAAGCCTTTCTGGCCGCCAAAGGGCCGCTGGCCGAACGGATGGTGGCCGCCCTGGAAGCGGCTCAGGCCGAAGGGGGCGACATTCGCGGCAAACAGTCGGCCGCGCTGGTAGTGGTTCGCCAGAAAGCCACCGGCAAACCCTGGGAAGACAAATTGATTGACCTGCGGGTGGAGGACCACCCCGAACCGGTCAAAGAGCTCAAGCGCCTGCTAAAACTCCATCGCGCTTACCAGCATATGAACGCCGGGGATATGGCCATTGAGAAAGGAGACGTTGAAGGAGCATTGCGCGAGTACGGCGCCGCCGAAGCCATGTTTCCCCACAATCTGGAAATGAAGTACTGGCATGCGGTTTCTCTGGTCAACGTGGGCCGTCTGGCCGAAGCCCTGCCCATTTTCCACACCATTTTCCAGCAGGATGCTAACTGGAAAACACTAACACCTCGTCTGGTCCCCATCGGCCTGCTGAAGGCCTCCCCGGATCAATTAAAACAAATTATGCAGCAATAACCAGGCATATTTTGCTTGCCGAGGCGGTGAAATGTCTAAATTTTCACCGCCTCGCTGTCGATAAACCGGACAAGCGGCACCCTTGGCTTTTGCGCAATACTGTAAATTAAAAGTCCTTTCTCTCATTCTTCCTGTATGTTCATTCGGCTAAGCCGCTTTTCACCAGCGGTGGCATAACGCTTGCACCAACGCCAGCGAATTAACGTTCAGGGATGAAGCATGCAAGAGACCGATCTGGAACTCAAGCTCTACGAAGCGCTCAATCACACGGATGTGGAAGAACGGCGCAGGGCGATTCTGAAACTCGGTGAAAAAGAGGACCCCCAGGTTCTTAAGATTCTCGCCGGTTTCTTTTTTGACCCTCACCCGGCCATTCGCGATGCCATTTTTCAGGTTTTCACCAGCCGACCTTCCCGTCAGCGGGCAGAAATTGCCGCCGATACGTTGCTGGCTCCGCAGCTTTCGGTGCGCAGCCTGGCCATCGATATTCTCCGCCAACTGGGCGAGGAAGCCGTATGGCCGTTGAAACGTCTGGCCAAAAGCACCCAGCCCGACGTGCGCAAAATTGTTGCCGAAATCCTGGGTGGCATTCCTCACCCAATGGCTCGAGAAGTGCTCCTTCAACTGATGAAGGACGAAGAGGAAAATGTGGTTTTTGCCGCCATCGAAAGCCTGGGTAATCTTTACGAGGTACGTGCCCTGCCCGAGGCCGTTCAACGGCTGCAAAGCGGGGAGAACTTAAGGGCAGCGGTTATCGATGCCCTGTTGAAAATCTTTTCCTACTGGGAACAGAGATTAGTCCCAGAAATCGACTCGCGGCAAAGTTTTGATTTCGGCCACCTGGCTTTTCTTCTGGGCATTCAAAAATGTGGCAATGCCTTTGCCCTGGATGTAATCCTGGCTCTAATAGCTAACAGCCCTGAATTGCCCATTCAAATTGAGGCAGTAAAGGGCCTGGCCTCCATCCTGAAGAACAACCCCAATATTCATCTTAATCCGGATTTATTTCCGACCATCCAGCGGCTCTACCAGCTAAACAGTGGTGCGTTACCGCGCCGGGAGCTGCTCACCGTGTTAAGCCGGATTCCCTCGACGGAATCTTTGCAGCTCCTTCTGGTGGAAATGGAACGCGCGGGGCACAGAGGCGAAGCGGCGGTCAGTTTTTTCCAATTTTGTCGCAATTACCTCGGGCTGTTCCTGCAACATTTTCTGTCCCTCAGTCCACCCATCCGCCAAAAAGTTCTCAAAGATCTGGAAAGTCGCGGCCTGGGCTACGAGGGCAAGGCCTTGTTTGCCCTGCTGGAGCAGGTAACCCTACTGGAGGAAAAGCTGGCCTTGTTTCGCCTGGCTGCCCGGGCAAAAAGTGAAAGGTTCTTGCCCCACCTGGAAAAGGCCTATTATGATGCTAACATCTCCAGAGAAGCCTTTTACGCACTGGCTTTTCAGATGCAGCATCCCCGGCTGATTAATTACTACATTGAGGGGCTTTTTCACAAAAAGCAGAATATTGCGCATACCTGTCGCCGGATTCTGGTCCAGTTTGGCCAGCGCAGTTTGACCGCCATGCTGGATTATTGCACCAGTGCGCCAGCCTCCCGTTGGGAAAAAGTCGCCTGGGCAGTCGGCGCCTTTCCCCTGGAGCAGGCACTGTTTTTCTGGAAACAATTCTTCCAGAGCGGTCTTCTTCAACGGCGCCGCTTTGCCAGACGGCTTATCCAACAAAACCCGCACTGGGAACACACCGTGTTGATTTTATTGGCGCTTCAGGACCGTCCCGAGGACCTGGAGTACCTCCAAGAATTCATGCGGCGCAAAAATCTTCAGCCGGCCATAACCCCTGCCATCCAGGAATTTTTACAAACCCAGGCGCCTTCGGTCCGGCGAAAATTGAACTTTTTATTAAAATCCACCCAGGAACCATTCGATACTGTCAACGGTGCTGCAAAAAAATCCCGGCAGGGTTCGTATCTGCTGGATTTGCTCAGTAAAGAAGTTGGAAGTTAACTGAAGCCGTAACAGGAAAGAGCCGATGATTGCCATACCCAAAGAGATGGCCGTTCACCTCAAAAACGTTGACACCATTGCCACCCTACCCAATGTGGCCACTGAAATACTGGACACGCTGAGGAATACTTCCGCCTCCATGCGCCACATTGCAGCGGTAATTGAAAAAGATCCCAGCATTACCACCAAAATCCTGAAGGTTTCCAATTCTCCAGTGTGGGGCTTTACCGGTCGCGTGGACAATCTGCAGCGGGCGGTAGTTCTTCTGGGTCTGAAGCAGGTGACCAATATCGTCATCAGCATCAGCCTTTACAGTACCTTCGCCCGATTGAAACCCAATTCGCGTTTCGACCGAGAGCAGTTCTGGTTTCATTCCTTCGGTACAGCCCAGCTTTCCCGAAAACTGGCCAAAAAACTGGGCCTGAATTTTATGGGCGAGGAATTTGTGGCCGGACTCATCCACGACGTGGGGAAAATCATCCTGGATCAGTTTATGCCCGAAACCTTTGCCCAGATTCTGGAATACAGCCACACCAGCAACAAGCCTCTTATTGAGGCCGAAAAGGTCTTTCTCAATTGCACGCATGCCGATATCGGTGCTTGGTTGCTGCACCACTGGCATTTTCCAGCTTCGATTGTGGAGGCGGTTCATTTTCATCATTCGCCGCAGAAGGCATCGGAGAACCAGGACCTTGCAGCACTGGTTCACTTGGCCGAAACCCTCTGCGAAGTGTGGGGCATCGGTTTCGATGGCGACGTTCAAAAATTCAACATTCACGCCAGTCCAGCCTGGCGCATCCTGAAACAGGCCAACCCGCAACTCTACAAACTAGACCTGGAGCGCTTTCTGTTCGAACTATCTAATGAAATGGAAAAGGCCAAAATTCTGAAACAAATGATTGAAGATTAAACCCCTGGAAGCAAAGCAATGATTGGAAATCGGACGAGTCAGGCTCAATGTTTTTCCGATGGGAGCGTGGTCGCGCAAAAAGCTCCAGCGGACATTGACCCGGCCTCCTTTAAGGCACTTCGAGACCTGTTGTATGAGCTGAGCGGCATTTATTTAAACGAAAAGAAGGCTCCTCTTCTTCACAATCGGCTGGCACCGGTTTTAAAAGAATTTGGTCTCCCGGATTACCAAGCGCTGGTGGACCAGCTCAAAGCCTCCTCCAACAAGGGGCCGCTGGTCAACCGAGTGCTGGATAGCCTGGTGGTGGCCGAAAGCAGCTTTTTCCGTAACAAACCGCAATTGAAGGCCCTGGTGAACAGTATTTTGCCCGAACTCTTTGAAAATGCCCGGCAGTCCGGGCGGGGCAAGTTGCGCATCCTGAGCGCCGGTTGCTCCAGCGGCGAAGAACCTTACACCCTGGCCATCTTGCTGAAACATCACTTTGCACCTCAGTTGGAAGAAATGCCTGTGGAATTGACCGGCATCGACATCAGTGCCCGCCTACTGGAACAGGCCCGAAAGGCCGAATATCCGGAATTCCTCCTGCGGGACGTGCCGGAAGACCTGCGCCGTCAATACTTTCAAAAGGTCGGCCTGCAGTACACGCTGGTACCGGAAATCCGGGAAATGGTTCGCCTGCGCCAGGCCAACCTGCTCGATGGCCAGCAATTGTTTCGTATGGGGCACTTCGATCTCATTCTCTGCCGAAACGTGCTGCTCTACTTTCATCGGGAAGCTAAAATTCAAACGGTCAATGCGCTCTACAATATGCTTTATCCCCAGGGCTATTTGCTGGTCGGCTATTCCGAATCGCTGCATGGCATTTCCCGAGCGTTCGAAATTGTACTATTTCCTAAAGCAATCAGTTACAAAAAAACTGTTCTTGAATCATGAGCCAGTCCGCTTTACCTACCGCACTTCTGGTGGAAGATTCCCGAATCGTCCGGGAATACATTGCCGCCTTCCTGCGGCGGATGAATTTTCAGGTGTTAACAACCGGCGACGGCGTGCGGGCACTGGAGTTGCTGGCTCATCATCCAGTGGACCTGATCGTAACCGATTTAAATATGCCCAGCATGGATGGGCTGATGTTCATCGACCGGTTAAGGGCTCATCGGTCCTTTCAAAACATACCCATTCTGGTTATGACCTCGGTGCAGAAC
>RFHE01000113.1 GCA_003696445.1 Calditrichota bacterium
CGGAAGCAGACGTTGAGCAGGAGCTTGTCTGGGAAGAGGTTCCGGAAATACGTCGTCCGCTGCTCACCATCGAGCAGCGACCGGGCAGTTGGTTGGAGAGCTTGCTTTATGGTTGGCAACACACCCTGGTGGATATTTCTCCCTTTGTCTTGCCGCTGGCTGTGGCCGCTGCCATAGGCATGGGCGCCGATCTGCAAGCGCGGTTCATTAATGACTGCCTATTTGCTATGGGGGTGGCCACCCTCATTCAGACCACCATCGGCAATCGGCTGCCGATTATTCAAGGACCATCGGCTACCCTCACCGGTACCCTGGCTCCCATTGGGGCCCAGATGGGTGCTCCAGCCATGTGGGGGGCCGCCTTTGTGGGCGGATTGGTGGAGATGGTTATCGGCGCCAGCCGCCTGTTGAAGTTTTTTCGCCGCTTCTTCCCGCTTACTGTATCTGGTGTGGTGGTAATCAGCATCGGTCTGTCGCTGGGGCAGGTGGCGGTTCGGCTTTCCATCGGGGACGGGACGCTGCTGAATTTCTTACTGGCCGGACTGGTAATTTTTGTGGTCATTTTTCTGCAGATTGTGCTGGGCCGCCTTTGGGGGGGATTGCTGGCCAGAGGGGCCATTTTTTTCAGTATTTGGCTGGTGGGGCTGGGCGCAGGTGCGCTGCTGGGCAGGGTGAATTGGTCTCTTCTGGCCGCCAAACCCTGGTTTCAATTACCCGATCTGTTCCCCTTCGGCAGCCCTTGGAACGGGTGGGCGTTTTCCACCGTGGCGGTAATCGGCGTTCTGGCCGGATATCTGGGCAGCATGATTGAATCCTTGGGGGACTATGCGGCCACCTGTGCCGTCAGCGGAGAACCCTACCGCATACGACACATGAATCGGGGCATATTTGCCGAGGGATTGGGCAGCGCTCTGGCCACCCTGCTCGGCGGTTTACCCTGCACCAGTTACACCCAGAACATTGGGATTATTGCCACCACCCGGGTAGCCAGCCGCTATGTGGTTCAAATTGCCGCCGTAATCCTATTGCTCTATGGCCTTTGCCCAAAATTCGGCGCCCTGCTGGTGGCCATCCCACGGCCTGTATTGGGCGGTGTGTTCGTTCTGGTGTGCGGCATGATCGTAACCTCGGGGATTCGTTTGCTTCAGAATATGAAGCCTACTACTACCAATTTTATGGTGGTCGGCCTGACCCTGATTGGGGCTACCGGCATTCCGGTTTATTGCAAGTATGTGTTACCCGGATCTTGGTTGCAAGGCCTGCCTGGGTTGGCCCGCCTACTACTTACCAATACGGTGGTGTTGGCTGTGGTTCTGGCCGTCGGCTTAAATATTCTGACGGACGTTCTCCTGAAACCGGTGGAAGAGGGAAAACCGGGGCGTTCCAGGGGGCCGAAAAGTGTAAACACGGGGCAGCCTGATGAGGGAGATTAAGAGGGCGGTGTTCGGGTAAACGGGATCATTGTTAGCTACACAAAGCCAAAGTTTTGAGATCGAAAAATCGAACCGACCCAATGGCCAATCGCGTCCTATTGTTTACCGGAAAGGGAGGGGTGGGCAAAACAACCTGTGCAGCCGCCACTGCCCTGCGCTGTGCGGAAATGGGCTATCGGACGCTGGTCATTTCGTCAGACCCTGCCCATAGCCTTGGCGATGCCTTCGACCAGCCCCTTGGCCCGGAACCGGTGCCCGTCCGGGAAAACCTCCAAGCCCAGGAGGTGGATCTGTACTATTCGATGAAAAAATATTGGGCCAACATTCGCGAACTGCTCTTGCTGGTTTTCAAGTGGCAGGGGATTTCCGACCTTGCCGCAGAGGAGCTCGCTGCCATTCCCGGCATGGGGGAGGCCTCGGCCCTTCTGTGGATCGACTTGTTCTATCAGTCCAGCGAATTTGATCTGATTATTGTGGACAGTGCGCCTACCGGCGAAACGTTGACCTTTTTAACCCTTCCCCAGGTCACCGAATGGTGGTTGTTGAAGGCTTTTCCGTTCCAGAAGCTGGCTGTCCAGACCCTGGGTTTGGCAGTGCGCAAAACCACCGGGATCCCGCTGGACAAAGGCTATCTGGAGCTCAAACAGCTCTTCGAAAAACTCCGCTTTATTCATGGGGTGCTCAGCAACCCCCAGATTGCTTCCATTCGGTTGGTCATGAACCCGGAAAGGATGGTGGTTCAGGAGGCCCGGCGGGCCTACACCTATCTGCAGCTTTATGGTTACGGTGTGGACGCGGCCATTGTCAATCGGGTGCTACCGGATCTGCCGGAGTTGCGCACGGGATGGGAGAGCTATCTGGATGCCCAGCAGCGTTACCTGAAAGAAATTGATCAAAGCTTCTCGCCACTGCCCATTTTTAAAATCCCCCATTTTCGCAGGGAGGTGTTTGGTTTGGAATTGCTCGGAAGGCTGGCCGATGAGTTGTACGCCGAAAAGGATCCCGCGCAGGTGTTTTTCTGGGAAAAGCACTATGAGCTGCAGCGTAAGGAATCCGGCTATCTGCTGCGGATTCGCATTCCCTTTCTGGCTGAAAAAATGTATCAGGTTTTTCAATTTGGGGATCAGTTGGTTATTCAGATCGAAAACCAGCGGCGGAATTACTTTTTACCCCATTTTCTTCATTACTATCGCCTACAGCATACCCACGTGGAGGGGGAATGGTTGGAGGTTTATTTTTCCCCTCCCGGTGAGGCCATTGAAAAATAAGAAAAATCCAATCGTTAGGAATTTTATTGGTCCGAGGTGGGATGCCAGAGCCGTTCGGTTGTTCCACTGTGGTGCGCAGCGAAACGGGCGGCCACAAACAGCCAGTCGCTCAACCGATTCAGATAAGGAATCTCGCTGCCGTCTAGGGTTTCCCTTTCGGCCAGGCGCACCAGCGCACGCTCGGCCCGACGGCAGACTGTGCGCGCCACGTGCAGACGGGCCAGCAATTCGCTCCCGCCCGGTAAAATAAAGGATTTCAGTGGGGCCAGATCTCGGTTCATACTGTCGATTTCCTCTTCCAGGCGTTTAATGTGGACCTGCGTGATGGTTGGCGTGTTTGACCTGCGGTCCTCAGGCAATACCGCTAATTGCGCGCCCAGGTCGAAGAGCTCGTTCTGGATTCGTAACATCTGCACCACCATTCGTTTTTGCCAGGCTTCGGTTGCCAGTGCCTCAATGGCAAGTCCAATGAAGGCATTCAATTCATCTACCGACCCATAGGCTTCAATCCGAGCATCGCTCTTGCGCACCACCTGGCCGCCGGCCAGACGGGTTTGACCGGCATCGCCGGTGCGGGTATAAACCCGATTAATTCTTACCATGGTGCCAATCTCCTTACCAGCCGTTTTTTAATTCATGCCGGATAAAATGGGGACAAAAAATTGCCATTTGCAATGTTTTATTTGCTTTAAACAAACCCATCTGGATTTGCCGCAAACTAAACCGGGCTGAACTGTATTTAGCAGTGCCTACCGGTAAGTGGGGGTGAACAAAAAGTAAAGTAATTTTTTTATGAACTTTTGTATTTAATGATTTTGGTTAGATAAGCGTTCGCAGCTTTCATTCTGCCACAATTTACTACAAACAGAGCAATTTTAACTGATGAAAAGTTCTTTTAGTCCTTTGTTGACAGGGAACTCACCGCTTGGGGGGAGTTGACCCTAAGTCTGCCTAATTAAAATGAAATACAGGCGGTTCTCTTTTCCCCTAAACAAGAACCATGGCCGGCCGATTACTCAAATAATAAAACAAAGCAGAAGTAGGAACCATGGGAAGTCGTCAGCTGCTGCTGATTGTTCTGGTGCTGATTTTGGTGGCCATTGCCGTGGCCTCCGGCCTATACATGTTTCAAACCAATGCGATCGAATCCAATCGGCGGATGTTGGTGACTGAATTAATGGGTCTGGGTGCCAAGGCGCAACGGTATTATCGTATGCCGGTTTCTCTTGGTGGTGGTGGCCGATCATTCAACGGCTTTGCCCTCACCTTCGAAGATACAGCCAGTGCGGTGGGTCGCTATCGCTTGAGCACAACCCGTCCCAGCGGAGCTAGCACGGTAATCGGTAGCACGCAAGCCATTGCCGTAAACACAGATTCTATTTTTATTGTCGGCTCGGGTAGAGAGCGGGGCAACGACAAGGTTCACCCCACCAAAGCATTTGTAAAGGTTACGCCAGAAAAAATCGAAGCCTTTACTTTAAACTGATTTTTGTTTCCCCTTTTTAAATAAATTTTGTTCTATTCTTTAAAACTCTATTAAAAGCGCCTTCATTCTTTGCTTGCCATCGGTCATCAATAAAAATTTGAAATCCATTTTTTCTACTGGTGTACATTGGGGCCTCTCATCAATAGTTCTTCTTGAAAAACCGATCAAAAAGAGAACAAAAATTGTACTGGTTTTGTTGTTTTTTTGAAAAATGAATAAATCGGTTTGTTTAAAATAATTTGTTATTTAAGTTTTGTGCGAAATAGAAAAAGGTAAAGCAGTTAAATTAAAAAAATCGGAGTAAGTTAAATGATTAAAGTTCGTCCGCGAGTGAAAAAGGTAGATTTTCAATTTTACGCACCGGATGCCAGTTCGGTAGTGGTGGTTGGGGAGTTTAACGGGTGGCAACCCATCCCCATGAACAAAGCCCGCAAGGGAATGTGGAAATTAACTCTGGACGTGTCGCCGGGAACGTATCAGTTCCGTTATTTGGTGGACAATCACTACTGGGCCAACGATGAGAGCACGCCCACCGTACCGAATCCCTTCGGGACGGAGAACTCCGTTGTGGAGGTTCCTGAAACAAAATCCAAAACCAAAGCCAAAACTACTACCACTCGGAAACGACGTAAAAAGACGGCTCAGGCTAAAGAAACCGGTGAGGAAAAACCCAAGCGTCGGCGGGGAAGACCGCGGAAAAAAGCTGAATAAGGTCGCTATTTCTTTGCAAAAAGCCGCTCAACGCGAGCGGCTTTTTGTTACCTGCTCTAACACATCTGTTTGTTTCGACTACTCACCTCGCCAGATCGACCTGAATGGTTTCTGGTGAGTTACTGGCATTGTTTGGAACAATTGTTCTGTTTAGCCCCCCGGTGGCACTCTATGGGCGAAGCACCAGTTGAATGATTTATTCTGGTACTGTGATGAAGAGAACGGATTGTGAAATTGGTGCACACTGGGCAAGCTTCGGCCTTCCCATCATTTGCCCCTAAGAATGCAATCATCATGGCTGTCTTATTGTTGAACCGTATTTCAGCCCTTTGGTCCCGGGGATCAGTGCAATGGCACAGCTTTTGAACTGCTCTTTCTTACTATGGAGGCCAGCAAACTACAGATCATTCTCCATGCCGAATATCTGGGGCTGTTCAAAACAGCGGCAACGGCACACAGAATTAACGGCCTGATTGCTAAAATTTACGGTTTCTGCTATCTGGGTAGAGAGAAAGAAGCACTTCGCGTTTTGGAAGAACTGGACCAGTTGGTGGTCCGCTCGGCGACCGCACCGCTAAAAAAGGAACATTTCCCTCAGCAATAGGGTCAGTTGATGAGAGGGAGGAGGGCCACTGCGGCCGGGGGGTCATGTTATTTCCACACGAAGGGAAGCCAGATATAAGCGGTTGCCCAGATCAGCAAGGTCCCCAGCAGATTTAGCCAGAAACCGGCTCGTACCATGTGGTTCATCCCAATGTAGCCGCTACCGAAAGCAATGGCATTGGGGGGTGTGGCAACGGGTAACATGAAAGCAAAAGAAGTGGCTAAACAAGCTCCGGTCATCAGGATGAGGGGTGGGATGTTTGCCGCCCGGCCCAGCGCCGCCATGAGTGGTAAAAGCAGGCTGGCGGTTGCCGTGTTGGAAGTGATTTCGGTTAGAAAAATGGCTAACAGGATAACGCCACCGGTTAAAAGGGAAGCCGGCAGGTGGGCAAAACTGTTTAGTTGTTGGACCAAAAATCGATCCAGTCCGGTAGTAACCATTCCTTTGGCCAAAGCGAAGCCCCCTCCGAACAGCAGAACAATGCCCCAGGGAATGCGAGCGGCGTCTTCCCACTCCAGTACATAGGGCCGCTCAAAGTCGCCGCTGGGAAAAAAAAACAGGGCAATGGCGCCCAGCATGGCGATGGTGGCATCATGAACGTATTTTGGGTGGAGCAAGCCGCGGAAAATCCACCCCAATCCGACCAAAAGCCCAACCCCAGCCACCACTTTTTCCGGACGGGAGAAAGCACCTAATTTTCTTAACTCTTTTTTTAGGAGTTTCCGGCCGCCAGCCAATTCAATCTGGCCGATGGGAAACAACACCCTGGTCATAAGCCACCAGGTGCCGAACAACATGACAACACTCAGCGGAAAGCCGATCAGAAGCCACTGGAAGAACGGCAATTCGCTGTTCAACAACTGTTCCACCATCCCGGCCAGCAAGGCATTGGGTGGTGTGCCGATCAGCGTGGCGATGCCCCCAATTGATGCAGCATAGGCAATGCCCAGGACCAGATTGACTGCCAGATGGGCCGTGTGCGGGCTGGTGGTCTCCAGCTCTTCAATGCTGGTAAAGGTTGGCACCAGCTGGCGAAGAATGGAAAGGGCAATGGGAATCATAACCATGGTGGTTGCGGTATTGCTGATGCCCATGGAGAGCAAGGCGGTGCCTATCATCATGCCCAGAACCAGCCGGCGGGGGCGCGTACCGATTAGCAGCATAGTTCGCAGGGCTACCCGGCGATGCAAGTCCCATTTTTCCATGGCAATGGCAATGAAAAATCCTCCCAAAAATAAGAAAATCAGATGGTTTGCATAGGGTAACGTGGCTTTAGAGGAGGGCATAATGCCCAGAATTGGAAAGAGAATCACCGGTAGCAGGGCGGTTACCGGAATGGGAATGGCTTCGGTAATCCACCAGAGAGCCATCAGCACTACTGTTGCAGCCATGTGATGAGCGGGGGCACTCATGCCCTTGGGAGGGGGTAACATTAAAATTGTAACAAAGCAAATTAAACCAGCAAAAAAACCGGCCTTAGCGATGCCCCTCAATCAGGCGCCTCCACGCATTAATGTTACCGAAATGGCAAAAACAATTTATTTGAGAAAAGCCCTATGAAACAAGCGACTGAAGAATTCATCACGTCTTGGAAAATCGGCGGGCCGTTTTTATTATCTGCTTCTGTTGAATTTAGGTAAGGCATCAACTCATTAAGCAGGAGCGCTTCATGAAAAATCGATGCATGGGACCCTTACGGTTGGCAGGATGGATCCTACCCCTTTTGTTGATCGGTTCACTGTTCGCGTCCGATCAAACTCCCTACCGTTACGATTACGGATTTCAGGACCCCGATGCTCCCCGGCATTACTCCCGGCCGCGACAGGTGGATTTTCTCCATCTGCGCCTGGATATTCGGGTAAATCCTGCCGAGGAAACCATTTCCGGGGTTTCTTCGCTCACATTTACCCCCATTGCCACCCCGGTGGATACGCTGTTGCTGGACGCTGCAGACATGCAGATAGAGCGGGTCTGGACAGGCAAGGACCGCGACCTGAGCTTTCATTACCGGAGCCCCCACTTGGCCATATACCTGGGCACTGCCTATCGGCCGGGCGATACGCTGACGGTGAATGTGGCCTATCGGACCCAATCGCCACCCATGGGCCTATATTTTGTCCATCCCGAACCGGGTTATCCGGACAAACCGGTTCAGGTCTGGTCCCAGGGTGAGATGGAGGAAAGTCGCTACTGGTTTCCCTGTTACGATTTCCCCAACGATCGTATGACCAGCGAGATGCTGGTGACGGTACCAGAAGGGTATCAAACCATCTCCAACGGCGCTCTGATCGAAGAGCGACCCTCGACCCAGCGGGGGTGGAAAACCTACCACTGGAAGGAATCGATCCCTCACGTAACCTATCTGGTGTCCCTGGTGGTTGGCAAATTTGTGAAGGTGGAAGACCGTTGGAAGGATACCCCCCTCTGGTACGTGGTGGAAGCCCGGGATCGGGAGAAAGTGTCGCGCTCTTTTTCGGCCACACCGGACATGATTGAATTTTTCTCTTCTCACATCGGTGTGGCCTATCCCTACGAAAAGTATGCTCAGACCTGTATTCGGGATTTTATGTGGGGTGGCATGGAAAACATCAGCGCCACGACACTGACCCGGGGCACCCTGCACGACGAGAAGGCGCATCTGGATGTGAGCAGCGAGGGACTGGTAGCACACGAATCGGCCCATCAGTGGTGGGGAGACCTGCTCACCACCAAGAACTGGAATCACATCTGGTTAAATGAGGGGTTTGCGACCTACTTCGAGGCCCTTTACACCGAGCATCATCGGGGGCGGGATGAGTTTGTCCTGGAATTGCTGGAAAATGCCCGCCGGTATTTTCAGGAGGATTCGGGCAAATACCGGCGTCCGGTGGTGACCAATCGTTACTACGACCCGGAAGAAATGTTTGACCGGCACACCTATCAGAAGGGCGGCTGGGTGTTGCACATGCTGCGCGGCCTTCTGGGCGATCAACTGTGGTGGAAGGCGATCAATCATTACGCGCACAAATTTCGCGGACAGGTGGTGGAAACCAGCGATTTTCGCAAGGCAGTGGAAGAAGCCACCGGGCGCTCGCTGAAATGGTTTTTTGAGGACTGGGTGTACCATGCCGGCTATCCGGAACTGAATGTGTCCTGGCGCTGGGATGGGCAACAAAACCAGGCCCGGGTGACCATCCGCCAGGTACAACGGGTAACCGCTCAAACCCCTGTATTCCGCTTTCCCCTCAGCCTGCATTTCTTTTCCGGCGACCAGGAGCAGGCATTTCAGGTATTCATTCGGGATACAGTTTCTACCTACAGCTTCCCGTTGGATGCTGAGCCTTCGCGATTGGAAGTGGATCCTGAGCAGTGGATTTTGAAGAAGCTGCACCTGGAACAGCCCGTTGAGGCCTGGGCTGCGCAGCTGTTGCACTCGCCATACGTGGGTTCTCGGATTCAAGCCGCTCAGGTGTTGGCCGATTCAGTGGCTTCGAGCCCGGCGGCTGTGGAGGCCCTGGGTGGGGCGTTGAAGCAGGACGCTTTCTGGGGGGTGCGCCGTGCTGCCGCGAAGGCGCTGGCGGGCGCCGGCAGCCAGGAAGCCCTGGCAGCGCTCATTCAGGGTTGCAAGGATGCTCAGGCCAAAGTTCGCCGGGCCTGTGCAACCGCCCTGGGCCGCTCTTCCGGTAACCGGCAAGTGGTAAACCAACTGAATGCGCTGCTCAAGAAGGATCCCAGTTACTACGTGCGGGCCGAAGCGGTCAAATCCCTGTGCAAAGTCGATCCCAAACGGGCACTGCGAGTCATTCGTTACGCTTTAAAGAAGGATTCCCACGAGGAGGTGATTCGGCGGGCGGCCTTGAAAAGCCTGACCGAGATCGACCCGGCGAAGGCGATAAAGATTGCCGGGGAGTGGGCGAAAGACGGTAAGCCCTACCGGGTGCGTGCCGAAGCGTTGAAAACCCTGAGCAAGCTGGCTTCCTCCCACAAGCTGCCGGAAACGCTGGCAGGTCGGGTACAGCAAATTTTGCTGACTCAGCTGAAAGACGAAAATTTTCGCGTTTGGCGTGCAGCCGTGGAGGCGTTGGGCGAAGCGGGGGATGACCGAGCTCTGCCGGAACTGAAGACCCGGCTGGCCAGAGAAAAACATTTCAGCTGGGCACAGGATATCCGCAAAGCCATCCGCAAAATCGAACAGCGCCAGCAGCAGCAATCCGCCCAAACCCACTGAAGATCCTCGACCTTTCGGCCAGGGCCCGGCGCCCTAGCCGAAAGGTCGCGTGGGGGGGCGTTTACCGGCCAAAACGCGGGGCCATTTTGTGACGGCTGAATCGCCAGCGCAGCCGTTTCCACAATGTCCTTCTTTCCAGACGCCGCTCCACAAAAGGCGCCCGGACCGACTTTCTCCCCCACCAGATACCCACAATGACTGCCAATATTAAGCTCAAGCCGATAATGTTGATAACAACCTGGTTTTCCAAGTAAACCTCTAACATAGCCTCATCCCTCCTCTGGCTTAATTCTCTATCGTTGTAATGGTGAGTCGGGTAAACAGTTCCGCAACCCTATTCGATTTAGGAAGCAGTTTGTTTGCCGCTATTTTTTCACTTAAACTGAAAATGGAATAACATTTTGGTTTCTTACATGAAAGGGGTCCCATGGGGCAGCACAAAGATCCTGGGTTGGCCGCCGTGATGAGTTTGATTATTCCTGGAGCCGGCCAGTTTTACAACGGAACCTTTTGGCGAGGGGTGTTCTGGCTGGTTGTGACCCCAGGGCTGTGGATCGGCTCGGGTGGATTGCTCGGCTGGGTTTGTCACGTGCTGGCTGCCATTACCGCTTATCGCTACGCAAAAAAGCACAGCGGATGAGGGGGCCTCCTGCTGCGAATGGTCACGGGTTTCTACACTGCTGTGAGCCGGGACACTGAAAATAAGCAAGTGTTTAGATCGCCAATTTAAAAGGGGCATCATTGAGTGCGCGGACAGAAAACCTGAGCATTGAACTGGATTCGCGAAACAAGGTGGAACTGATCGTGCAGGGGATCGAGGGCGACCGGCCCATCCTGGTATTAGCCCATGGAGCGGGTAACGACATGCGCCACCCGTTTTTTGAGCAGATCGCCGGCGGATTGCTCGACGCAGGGATTGGGGTGGTGCGCTTTAATTTCCCCTACCGGACGGCAGGGCGCAAAATTCCCGACCGCGAGCCCGTACTGAGGAAGGCCTGGGTTGAGGTGGTTCACCTGGTACAACGCCGCTACGCACCGGATTCCCTATTTATCGGCGGAAAAAGCATGGGTGGACGCATCGCCGCGCTGGTGGCCCCGGAATTAGCCGGCCTGAGGGGCCTGGTTTTCCTGGGCTATCCACTACACCCACCGGGCAAACCGGATCAGCTTCGAGATGC
>RFHE01000007.1 GCA_003696445.1 Calditrichota bacterium
AAGTCTGGGTACCTTCCGGCCCTTTGTGCTGGCCTTTCTGAAACTGCGCCACTGGAAACTCTTCCAGCTTCTGAGCGACGGAATTCATTTCTTGAGAACGCGCCTGAGCAGCGGCTCCGGCAAAGACCAGGCGGGCCGTACCCGCACGCTCATGGAACGCATGGTAGGGCAGAAGGAGATTGCCTACGGCAGCCGGCTTTACCGGGCCGCCCACCGGGTGTTTGAACGCAATCTGGCCGATGTGGCTCGATTCTGCAACAGGCAGGGAATCCCTCTGTTTGTGGCCACGCTGGTGAGCAACGTGCATGACCAGCGCCCCTTCGTGGACAGTTTTTCCTCCCGCACCGATCGGTCAGCCTGGCGGGGGAAGCTGGCTGCTGCCCGCCAGGCCCTGAGCCGAGGGCAGCTGGAAGAGGCTTTACGGCAGGTGGAAACGCTGCTGGCTACAGACAGCCTACCGGCCAGCGCCTGGTTTTTGAAAGGGCAGGTGCTGGAGAAACTGGGCCGCTGGCAGGAAGCCTATCGGGCCTATTACCGGGCCAAGGACCTGGACGCCCTGCGTTTCCGGGCCGCCGAAGCAATTAACGAGCGCATCGCCAGTCTGAGTAAAACATTTCAGTTCCACCTGGTGCCGGTCAAGGCCAGCTTCGAGGCCGGTTCGCCGCACCGGCTGCCGGGGAAGGAACTCATCCTGGAGCACCTCCATCCCAACCTGGAGGGTTACATGCTGATGGCCCGTGCCTTTGCCCGGGCGCTGGTCAAAAGCGCTGTCTTCGGTCCGCCGGCACGGGATTCGGTGCCGGATTCGCTGTGGGCCCAACAGGTGGGAGTCACCGACGTGGATCGCCAGGTGGCCGAGCTTCGGATTCGGGTGCTGACCAGCGGCTGGCCGTTCACCAATGCACCCCCTCCTTCCAAAGCGGATGTGCCGGTGCCAGAAAACGATGTCATCGCCCGGCTGGCCGTGCAGTTCTGGCGGGACGAAATCACCTGGGAACAGATGCACGTAAAGGCAGCCGAGTACTACACCCGTTCCGGCCAGCTGGAAAAGGCCGAACGGGAGTTTCGCGCACTGATCCAGGCCACACCCATGAACCCTTCCCCCTACCAGTATCTGGCCCGCCTGCTTCTGGCCCAGAAGAAATATGCCCAGGCGGAACCGATTTTGCATCGGATTTTGCAGCTCACGCCCGATCCGTTTGCCTACAAAATGCTGGGCTCCATTTACGTGAATCGGGGGGATGTTGAGCTGGGCCTGCCCCTGCTGAAGCGGGCGGTGGAACTGGCCCCTGGGGATCCCCAGGCGCTGTACAACCTGGCCGGTGCGCTGGCCCTGGCTCACCAGCACGAGGCGGCCCTGGACGCGCTGAACCAGCTTTGGAGCATTCAGCCGAACTTCCCCGGCGCTGCAAGATTGCGCCACCAGTTGCTGAAACACATGGCACAAATCAAGCAATCCGGTGAAGCCCATTGAACCTGCTGGTCTTTTCCCTGCTATGCTTTATCTGGGGCACCACCTGGATCGCCATCAAGATCTCGCTGGTGGGCACCCCGCCCTTCCTGGGTGCGGCGCTGCGCTTTGGAACGGCGGTCATCTGCCTTCAGCTGTACGCCGGGCTGCGCCGGACCTCCTTGAAGCTGACCCGCCAGGACCTGGGCACCCTCTACCTGTCCGGCATTTTGCTCTATGCGGTGGATTACGGGCTGATTTACTGGGGCGAGCAATATTTGAATGCCGGGGTAACGGCCGTATTTTTTGCCACCTTCCCGTTATTTACCGGCATTTTTTCCCACACCCTGTTTCGCAGTGAGCCGTTTACCCCGCTCCGGCTGGCCGGACTGGTCCTGGCCTTTCTGGGCATGGTGGTAGTGTTTTACGATCAGTTGCTGGCCACCCGATTCGACTGGCGGGTGGCCCTGGCTGTGGGTGCGGTTGTGCTGAGCGCCGCCTCGGCTGCCATCGCCCTGCTACTGGTTAAAAAATACCTGATGCATCTGGATTCGCTGAAAATCAGCCTGCATCAGATGTACGTGGGGGTGCCTGTTCTGATTGGTGTTGCCCTGTTGCGCGGCGAGTTCTCCCGGTTACAGCTCAGCGGACAGGTGATTGCTGCGGTGCTTTACCTGGGCGTGGTGGGCTCTGCCCTGGCCTTTTTGATGTACTACTGGCTGTTGCGGCGGATGAGCGCCATCACCCTGTCCACCACCATCTACATCACGCCGGTGATTGCCCTGCTGGGTGGCTGGCTGCTGCTCGATGAATATCTGGGATTGAAAACGGTGCTGGGCATCCTGCTGATTTTTGCCGGCATTGCCCTCTCTCAATGGCATGCTTACCGGAATTTCTGGGCCTCGCGGCGGGGACGGCCACGGGTGCCGGCGCGCTGAGTCCCGGGGTTTTTGGCCTGCCTTCTTGCCAGAACCGTTTTAACCCTGTTCGTCCAGCAGTTTGCGCAGGGCTGCCATCAATTCCCGGGGTGAAAACGGCTTTTGAAGGTAGGGATAGCCGTTCTGGATCAGCCCTTCGGCCCGGGCCAGGTATTCCGGATAGCCGGAGATCAGCACCATGGGGACTTGCGGGCGATGTCGGGTAATCTGGAGAATGGCCTTCTCCCCAAAGCCGTCCGGCAGGACCACGTCGCTGATGATGGCCTGAATCTCCCTGTTTTTATCTTTCAGCACCGCCAGCGCATCGGACAGGGTGCTGGTGTGCAGTGGGCGGTAACCGAAGTGTGCGAGCGTCTCCACCACCACGGCCGAAACCGATGGGTCATCCTCGATGACCAGCACGGTCTCGGTTCCCCCCAGAGGTTCTGTGACCGGCTGGCCTTTCTCCCTGCCGGTACCTGTGGCTTCGGATTGCTGGCTGGCCGGGAAATACAGATTGAAGGTAGTGCCCATGCCCGGCTCGCTGTACACGTGAATGTGTCCGCCCGCCTGCTTGACGATGCCATAAACGGTGGACAGGCCCAGGCCCGTGCCTTTGCCCGCTTCTTTGGTTGTAAAGAAGGGCTCGAAAATCTGCAAGCGGGTGTTCTCATCCATGCCGATTCCGGTATCGGCGACCGAGAGGCACACATATTGACCGGGTTGAAGCCCGACGCGAAACCTGACTTCCTCCGGGGTGATGGTCACCGTTCGGGTGGACAGGGAAATAGTGCCTCCCTCGGGCATGGCATCCCGCGCATTGACCATCAGATTCATGAGGACCCGTTCCAGCTGAGTCGGATCGATGAAAATTTGATCCAGTTGGGCCGCAAGGTGATTTTGAATCCGAATGGTTTCTCCCAGGATGCGCTCGACAAAAGGTAGAAACGGGGCTACCTGCTGGTTCAGAGAAACCAGACGCGGGCTGGCCTCTTCCTGGCGGCCGAAGCTCATCAGCTTTCCGGTAAGCTGGCGGGCCCGGGCAACCGCGTGTTGGATGGTCTCGATGGCCTGGCCGGCCTGTTCCGGATCCTCCAGACGGGTGAGGGCTAAATCGGTATAGCCCTGAATGACGGTAAGGACGTTGTTGAAGTCGTGGGTAATGCCGCCTACCAGTCGGCCCAGTGCCTCCAGCTTGGCGACCTGAAGCATCTGCTCTTCCAGTTGTTTACGGCGGGTGACGTCCAGAAGATAGCCGCGCAGGGTTTTCAGTTGCCCGGCTTCATCAAATTCTCCCCGCACATTGGCGATAACATGAAGCACCGCCCCATCCCTGCGGCGGAGCTTCACAGCGGTATCCACAATCTTACCTTCCTTTTTAATGTGCGAAAGCAGGCGAATCCGGTCCCGAGGATCGAAAAAAAGTGCCTCGGCGTTGGATTGAAGCGCTTCCTGTTTATTCTGGAAACCAAAAATCCGCAGGAACGCCGGATTGCAATCCAAAATTTTACCCTCTGGCGTGGAAATGTAGATGCCACTAATGTCGTCCTCGAAAAAGAGCCGGTATTTTTCCCGCTCCCTGGCCAGTTCTCGCTCCACCTGCTTCTGGGCGGTAATGTCCACTACCGCATTGACCAGTAGGGTCTGGTCACGAAAACGAAAGGGTCGGGAGGCCAGGAGGACGTCCAGGATTTGCCCGCTGCGGGTTTTCATCTGGCCTTCCACGTACACCAGGGAGAGACCGTTGTGGACCTGCTCGCGCAATTGCCGCCGCTGCCCGGGATCGGCCCAGAGGCCCAGCTGGAGCGTCGTTTTGCCGAGCGCTGCGCCCAGCGACCAGCCGGTCTGCTCGGCAAAAGCAGGATTCATAAATACAATGCGGCCCGACTCCAGCAGCGTGATGCACATGGGAATGGCGCTATTCTGAAACCCGAACTCAAAGAGTGCGCTGGTTTTCTCGGCGTACCTTCCCTCCAGTTGGCGGGTCAGGGCCTCCAGCCGGCTGGTGAGATGGTCCCGCTGTTCCAGCAAGCTTTCTATCCAGCGCAGGTACTCGCGCTGCCGAATATCCAGAAAGGCCGGCAAGGCCATGAACAGCGAATCTGGAGAGGATTGTCGTTTTACCCGCATAAGCCTGTCTGTTCTTAAGCTAATTGCACTTTCCGGTACCGGAGGACGAAGACTGATCTCTCAAAATGCCTTCTACCGCCTTTTGTATGCCTTCCGGATTGCCGGCAGGATCCAGCCAGACGTCCGCCATCGCCTTTAACCGCTCCAGGGCCTCCGGGGCAAGTTGACGGGAAACCAACACCACCTTTTTGCTCTGTTTCGCAGCACTGGCGATCTGGCGGAGCGCTTTTTCACAGTCGCCGTTAGACAGGCAGTATTCAAAAATCAGCAATTCAGGCCGGTAGCGGTTCACATTGTTAAGCATTTCAGTAAAATTATCGGTAATGATGATCATTGAAATGGCCTCCATTCCCGAAAGCATTTTTAACAGGCTGCTCCGCATGGGCAGTGAACTGTGGGCGACCAGTACCTTCAAACCTCACCTCCAAACGTTTTCTCTAAAAATTCGGAACGGTTTGGCGTGTGGACAATCGCAGCGGCAGCTTTTCGGTTGTCGTTGGGTGGTGTGCCTCTGTCGTTGGTTTAACCACAAGGTAGGTCGTGAATTATTGTTCAGGCCATTGTTGTTCCCGAATAATCGATTCCAGTTGGCCAAAAAATGCCTCGGCTTCGCCAACCTTATCGTAAAACCCTGCAGCCCCGGAGGCAAGACAACGGTTTTTGATCAGCGGATTGGTATGAGCAGTGAACACCAGGACATCAGGGTGTGGGCGTCGGCTGAGCAATTGCTCGCACAGGGAATACCCGCTCCCGTCAGGTAATTGCAAGTCCAGAACCACGCAGTTTACCGACTGCCGCTCCAGCACTTCCCTGGCTTGCTCTAAAGAATGGACTTCAATTAGGCGGACAAGCGTGGAAAACCCGGACAGCCTTTTTCGAATGCTGGCGCAAATGGCAGGAGAGTCGTCAACAACGAGCAAAACGAACATTTTCCGGGAAATGGGACTGATCTTAATGAACCAACAGTCTGACTTAATTGCCAACTACCGTTAAAATGTACCGCCCCGTTGAAAAAAGAGAAGTCGTCAGACCCGTGATTCTGTGTGGCAATTGCATCGACATGGGGTAATGTCGCTCGGAAGAGCGGGGTAAAACCTTTGGATGGGAGGAACTAATCCAGCAAATGATTGCGCAGGGCGTAATGGATGATTTCCGCGTTGGATTTCAGCCCCATTTTTTCCAGGATGCGATTTCGGTAGGTGTTGATCGTGCTGGCGCTGAGGTTTAACTCCTGGGCGATTTCCTGAATCGTTTTACCGGCGGCGATTTTCAGGAAAACTTCCATCTCCCGGTTGGAGAGCCGGTCGTGGGGGTTCATGGCCTGTTCGGGACCGATACTGTAGGCGATATGTTCAGCCAGGTTCGGGCTGATGTACTTGCGCCCTTCCTGAATTTTGCGGATGGCAGCCACCAGTTCTTCCGGGGCGCTGTCCTTGGTCAGATACCCGGCCGCGCCGGCCTTCAGCGCCCGAATGGCAAAGCGACTTTCCGGATGAATCGACAGGATGAGAATTTTGACCTCGGGATTCTGCCGGCGAATGTCCTCCAGCACTTCCAGCCCGCTGCGGCCAGGCATGTTGATGTCCAGAACCACCAGGTCGCACGGATGGTTGCGCAGGAAGGAGAGCACTTCCCCGGCGTTGGAAGCCTCACCGACGACGGTCAGGCCGACCTCCCGGCTGAGAATTTTCTTGAACCCCTCCCGAATCAATGGATGGTCGTCTGCGATCAATATTTTCATGAAAGATACAAAGTTTTGTTGAACTAAATCTAACCAACCAAAACTGGTTATTCCACCAAAAAATTGGAGCCACATTCAGGAATAATTCGAATTGGTTTTTAAAAAGGTTTTAGAAGTCAGGGATTTAGGGAACCGTTTGTTGGCCTGTGTCTCTTCTTGAAAATCCACACAGCAAAGTAGGCATTTTATTGACCTGATTCTGTTTTTTCCTTTTTGGATGCCAAGGTAAGGGGAGGATAGGGGTAGAGTACACATGGGTACAGCAGTGGACGGGCAAAATATTGAATTCGGTTAGGCTTGTCCACTCAGCTCCCCCGCTGCCTGCCGTAGCTCTTCTCCGGCTTGAGTGCTAATGCATGACAGATGGGTTACCTCTCTGAATCGCCCTTCCGTGAAAGCACTTTGCGTATTAGCCTAAGCAATTCATGGGGCGCGTAGGGTTTCTGAAGGAAAATAAGTCCATCGTCCAGAATGCCATGATGGATTACGGCATTTTCCGTATAGCCGGAAACAAAAATAATCGGTAATTGAGGATCCAATTGAGAGAGCTGACGGGCCAGTTCGCGGCCATCCATACCGGGCATCACCACATCGGTCACCACCAGATCAGGCTGAATCCTTCCGGATCCGACCGCCTCGATGGCCTCCCGGGGCGTGCCCACGGCGCTAACCCGGTAACCAAACTCGCGCAACAAGCGTTCGGTTACCTGGCGGACTTGAGTGTCGTCCTCAACAAGAAGAATATGCTCCGTTCCGCGCAGAGAAGGATCGGCAACAAGTTCCGCCTCCTGTTTGCTCAGTTTTTCGCTTACTCTGGGCAGGTAGATTTTAAAGGTGGTACCCCGGCCAGGCTCGCTGTAAACCCAAATGTAGCCGTCGCTCTGCTTAACGATCCCGTAAACAGTGGCCAGTCCCAGGCCGGTCCCTTCGGACTTGGTGGTAAAGAACGGCTCAAAGATTTGAGCGACCGTTTTTTCATCCATACCCACGCCGGTATCGCTGACCGCCAGCATTACGTAGTGGCCTTCTTTTACCTGAGCATGCAGGCGGGTGTAAGTTTCATCCAGCACCACATTTTGTGTTTCCAGAGTCAGCTTACCACCGCTGGGCATGGCATCCCGCGCATTGATGACCAGATTCATGATAAGCTGCTCCATTTGCCCGAGATCGGCGCGCACATGCCACAGGTCTGTGGCTAGAATGT
>RFHE01000114.1 GCA_003696445.1 Calditrichota bacterium
CATATCGACCACGGCAAATCCACGCTGGCCGACCGCCTGCTGGAATATACCGGAGCCCTGGAGCGGCGCCGGATGCAGGAACAGGTGCTGGACAACATGGACCTGGAGCGAGAACGGGGCATTACCATTAAGGCCCACGCCGTCCGGATGGATTACCGGGCACCGGATGGGCGCCAGTATGTGTTCAATTTGATCGACACCCCCGGTCACGTGGATTTTACCTACGAGGTTTCCCGGAGTCTGGCGGCGGCCGAAGGCGCCCTGCTGCTGGTGGATGCCGCTCAGGGTGTGGAAGCGCAAACCATCAGCAATCTTTACCAGGCCCTGGAACACGACCTGGCCATCATTCCTATCATTAACAAGATCGACCTCCCCAATGCGCAGGTGGAAGCGGTGCAACACCAGATTATGGAGTTGATCGGCTGTGCCGAGGAGGAGATTTTGCTGGTCAGTGCCAAGACCGGGCTGGGCGTGGAGCAGGTGGTTCAGGCCATCATCGAACGCATTCCCCCGCCCAAAGGCGATCCAACCGCCCCGCTTCAGGCGTTGATTTTCGACTCCCGCTTCGACAACTACCGGGGCGTGGTGGCGTTGGTTCGGGTCTTCAACGGCGAAATTAAGGAAGGGGAAACCATTCGCTTCATGTCCACCGGGACCGAGTACGAAGTGGAAGAGCTGGGCGTGCTGGTGTTAAAACAAATTCGTACCGGCAAGCTCCACACCGGCGAGGTGGGCTATTTAATCTGCGGGGCAAAAAATATCCGGGATGTGAAGGTGGGGGACACCATTACCCTGGCCCGCCGCCCCGCGGAGAACCCCCTGCCCGGTTACCGCCAGATAAAGCCGATGGTGTACGCCGGGATCTATCCGGTGGACTCTCAGGATTTCGACGATCTCCGCACTGCCCTGGAAAAGCTGGCCCTGAACGATTCGGCCCTCCATTACGAGCCGGAAACCTCCTCCGCCCTGGGCTTCGGGTTCCGATGCGGCTTTCTGGGGCTGCTTCACATGGAAATCGTTCAGGAACGCTTGGAACGGGAGTTCGGCCAGAACATCATTGTGACCACCCCCAATGTGGTTTACAAGGTGATTACCACAGACGGCCAGGAGGTGCTGGTGGACAACCCCTCCAAAATGCCGCCGCCGGTTAAAATTGAGCACATCGAGGAACCGTTTATCGATGCCCACATCATCACCCCGCCCGAGTACATCGGCAACATCATGAAGCTGGCAGCGGAAAAGCGGGGGGAGTTGATCAATCAGATGTATCTGGATCCCACGCGTGCCGATCTGCACTATCGCTTTCCACTGGCCGAAGTCATTTTCGATTTCTTCGACCGGCTGAAATCGGTGAGCCGGGGCTATGCCTCCTTCGATTACGAACTGGCCGGCTACCGTAAATCGGACCTGGTGAAGCTGGACATTTTAATCAACGGCGAGGTGCTGGACGCCCTGTCCATTATCGTCCATCGGGAGAAGGCTTACGAGCACGGCCGCAAACTCTGCACGCGGCTGCGCAAGCTGATTCCCCGCCAGCTCTTCGAAGTGGTCATTCAGGCAGCCATCGGGAGCCGGGTCATTGCCCGGGAAACGGTAAAACCCTTGCGCAAAAACGTGCTGGCCAAATGTTACGGCGGCGACGTGACCCGGAAAAGAAAATTGCTGGAAAAGCAAAAGGAAGGGAAGAAGCGGATGAAACAGGTGGGGAAGGTGGAAATTCCCCAGGAAGCCTTCCTGGCTGTGCTCTCCGCCGAAGACTAATCGCTCGGCCCGCGGTTCATTTTTTAACTCACAGGAACCCAAAACCGGTCGATTTCGATTAACATAAACGATCAATTGCCAAGGCTTAAGGAGGCAAGTACAGTGAAAGCGGTTCACAAAAAACTGGAAACGGTACAGGCACTGCTCATTGCGCTGCTGGCGGCTTTAATTTTGCGCCAGTTCGTCATTGCTGCCTACAAAATTCCCACCTCCTCCATGGAGGATACCTTGCTGGTCGGGGATTTTTTGCTGGTAAACAAGTTTGTGTATGGCGCCGCCACGCCCAGCTGGATCGGCATTCCCTTCACCAAAATCGGGGTAAACATTCCCTGGGTGCGCCTGCCGGCCATCACAGAACCCAAACCCTACGACGTGGTGGTGTTCAAATATCCGCTGGATCCAAGCATGGATTACATTAAGCGGTGCATTGCGGTGGGGGGCCAGACCGTGCTGATCAAAAACAAGGTCGTTTACGTGGACGGCAAGCGGTTCCCCGATCCGCCCCACCTGAAGTTTGCCGATCCCTTCGGCCGTTCCCGGTACGGTTACACGCTGTTTCGTCCCGGACTGGGCGATCGGGACAATTTCGGCCCGTTGAAAGTGCCCGAGGGCCATTATTTCATGATGGGCGATAATCGCGATTACAGCTCGGACAGCCGGCAGTGGGGTTTTGTCCCCGAACAGAATCTGGTCGGTAAACCGTTGATTGTTTATCTGTCCTGGGATTCCCGCACGCCCGATCTGGGGTTGTGGCAAAAAATTCGCTGGAATCGTTTAGCGCTGGTCGTACGCTGATGCAACCTTCAGCGGGGCTCTACATCCACGTCCCTTTCTGCCGCCAGAAGTGCGGTTATTGCGATTTTTACTCCATCACTTCGCTGGAGAAAATCGAAGCATTCTGCCAGGCGCTGTTAACCGAAATCCAGATGGTGGCCCCTCGCTTTGCCGGGGCACGATTCGAAACGGTTTATCTGGGTGGGGGCACGCCTTCGTTGTTGAGCGAAGATCAGTTTTCGCGAATCTGGCAGGCCCTCCACAATCACTTTTCCATTGACCCGGAAGGGGAATTTTCCCTGGAGGCCAATCCAGGCACCCTGACGGAGGAAAAACTGCACTTTCTCCGCCGCCTCGGGTTTAACCGATTGAGCCTGGGGGTGCAGAGTTTTAATCCCGACGAGTTGCACTTTCTGGGCCGGATTCATTCGGTGGAAGATGTGCTGGCCAGTGTGGAGGCCGCTCGCCGTGCCGGCTTCGACAACATCAATCTGGATTTAATGACGGCCTTTCCCGGCCTCACCCGCGACGCTTTTACCCGCAGCCTGTCCCGGGCGGTGGCGCTGCGGCCGGAACACATTTCCTGCTACACCCTCATTTTTGAACCGGGCACCCTGTTCTACAAGCGCATGGAGCGCGGCGAACTGGTCCCTCTCCCCGAGGAGGCGGAGGCCGAATACTACCAGCTTGCCGAAGCCTTTCTGGGCGAGGCCGGCTACCAGGCTTACGAAATTTCCAATTTTGCCCGCCAGCCGGCATTTCGTTGCCGCCATAACCTGATTTACTGGACCTATCGGCCTTACCTGGGATTAGGGCCTTCGGCCCATTCATTCTGGAACGATCGGCGCTGGGCCAACCATCGCTCGCTGGAACGTTACTGTCGGAACCTGGCAGCGGGCCAGCTCCCGGTGGCCTTTCAGGAAACCCTGGATCGGGAAACCCAGATGTTCGAATACCTCTATCTGCACCTGCGGCTCAGGGAAGGGTTGGACCGGCGGGCTTTTCAGTTACGCTTCGGCGAGGATCCTTACCAGCTCTACGGGGAAAAGTTGGATCGCCTGGTTGACCTGGGGGTGGTGAACAGGGATGACCGGCGAGTTACCCTGACCTCCAGGGGGTGGCTGGTGGCCGATGAGGTGGTGGTAAACCTGTAAATGGGCTGCAGAGAACAGAAACATCCAGACAGCGGCTGAGTGTAAAAGGGACAATGATCGCCATTCAACATAGAGGAAACAGA
>RFHE01000115.1 GCA_003696445.1 Calditrichota bacterium
AAGCCAAACTCATCGGCCAGGCGCATGGCGGTCATAATGTCGTCCGCTCGATGGGTATGGAAATGCACGATGCGCTTGCCCTGAAGGATTTCCACCACCTGCTCCAGATCTAGATCGCGTTCCGGGGGTTGCACGGAGCGGTCTTTCTTTCGCTTTTTTTGGTAGTCCTGCCATTTTTTCCAGTACTGGCGAGCACGCAAAAACTGCTTGCGCTGGAGGGCGGTGATGGCCATTCGAGTGGCCGGCGCCTGGTTGCGAGACCCGTAGCTGCGTTTGGGATTCTCCCCATTGGCCATCTTCATGCCACCATAGACCCCGTCCTTTTCGATCAACATGTCCTCCACGGTGTGGCCGCGCAATTTGACGTAAATGGTCTGCCCGCCCATCACATTGCCGCTACCGGGCATGATGTTGGCGGTGGTGATGCCCCCTGCACGGGCCATGCGTATTCTCGGATCGTCCGGCCAGACGGCGTCCAGGGCACGCAGGGCGCTCTGAACAGGGCCGGTCATCTCGTTCCCATCGGCATGGGCCGGCACCATGGGGCTGGGATAGATGCCAATATGGGAATGGGTATCCACCAGCCCGGGGATAACCACTTTGCCCTCCAGATGAACAACGCTGGCTCCCTCGGGAATGGCCACCGATTCGGCCGGGCCGATGGCCTCGATTTTGCCTTCCCGAATGACAATGGTGCCTCGCTCGATGGGCGGCGAACTCACCGGATAAATTCTGGCGCCCGTCAGCACCAGCGCCGGGCGCTGTTGCGCCACCAGCAGCCCTGACAACATCAGAACTGCCAGCAAAACGGTACCGAAACGGTTCATGGAACAACTCCTCGCTGTTGGGTTCCTTTTAACGGAATTTCGTTTTGCCTCACTGTTGGCGAGAATTTCACCCGATTTTTGCATTTTTGTTGCCCGCACATTACAGCGCGCGGGAAGATACCCTGCTACTGGGATTTAACAAACAGGGTTACCGAATTTTTCGCCGGGTCCTGTCCGCGTGAGTGCCTGCGGGACCCCCAGCAGGCAGGCATTGCCCGCAAAATGGGGGTGCCGTGCCCGAAATTCGGGTGCAGACGATGTCTGCCTCAACGCACCAGCACCAGCTTCCCGGGAAAACGCCCCACCGGCCGCCCCGCCTGCAGGACCTCCAGCAGGTACAGGTAAATGCCGCTGGCCAGATCATCCCCGTTCAGGGCTAACTGGTGCTCTCCGGCGGACAGATACCCGTCGTAGATCTGCCTTACCAGGCGGCCCTGCACATCGAAGAGGCGTAGCCGGACCCTTTGCCTGTCCGGCAATACCAGCCGGAAGCGGGTGCGGCTGTTAAACGGATTGGGGAAGACTCCTTTTAACGGAGTTGTGCCGGAGGCTGTGACCGGTGGAGGAAAAATGCCGGTTGGTTGTTGGACAAAAAACAGGTTGGATTGGATGAGGGAAGCAACCCGCAGGTCCCCGCCGTTAATCTGGCCGTTGCCGTCGCGATCCAGCCACAGCGCACCCCACACATCGTAGAGACCTCCCGCTGCGCTTACGGCCAGGGCAAACCGGCGCTCCACCCATTGGTCCCCGGACTGGAGGGTCCACAGCGTGTCGTTGGGGGGATCGGACAACCATGCCCCACTGCCAGCCGGAGCAACCGAGGCACCGGCCAGCAAACCCACCGGATGGGAGCTGTGCACCTGAAAGCGCATCCGAATGGTTGCGCCCGGGAACACCGTATCCGGCTCAACGGCCAGGGACAGAATATCCACGGTAATTCCCCGCACCACCTGGCTGTTTAAGTAATAATGAGTGAGGATTTCCTGCCAGGTCAGTTGCCCGAAGTTGTGGGCCGGACCCAGTACGCAGGGGTCGGAGGTCTGGACGACCGTCCCGGTAGCCCAGCGAACCGATCCCCACTGGCACATGCCCCGACCATGGCCATTGGGCACCTGATTCAAACAGACCGGATCGTAAATGCAGGCCGAGGTACTCCCGGTACCGGCGTACCCGTTGCCGCACCCCTGATTGTTGTTTTCCGCGGCATATTCGCTTTTGAACAACCGGGCCTGGTCGTCCACTACAATCCAGGAGCGGGTGCTGTCCACCGCCGCATCGGTGGCGAACGTCTGGACATTGCCCAGAACCTGGCAGCTGCTGTTGTCGCAGATGTCGTAATTGGCGTCGATGGGATGGTAAATGTACCACAGGGCCACCGTTCGGATGGCCACGGCGCCGGCTCTCAGGCTGTGTGTTCCCTCCGGTAAACTGCCCCAGCAGGGGAACCACTCGGCCGGCAAAACCAGCTTGCAGTAGGTTTCCAGATTGAACACATCCACACCGGTGCACTGGATGCCAATGCACTGCCGGCCTACCCGGATGGTTTGGGGCAGCACGGGCAAATCCAGGGGCAGCTGCGGGCTGCCCGGGAAATCGGTTGCGGACTCCGGCAAAAGCGGGGGCCGGAAGGCTTCCGCCGGCCGGGATTCGCCGGGCTCAGGCTCCAGCTCGATGCGCATCCAGGCGGCCTGTCCCTTGCCCAATCCGTTGAGCGGCACATCTTTCGGGAGGTAACCAGCTTTTTCGCAGCGCAACACCAGGTGAGCGGACAGCCCGGCCGAGGGCTGCGCCAGGCGCAATTGGAAAAATCCCTGCCGGGAGCTCTGCACCCTTTCCGGGCTCTGGCCCGGGCCCACGACGGCGCCTGCGAGGGGCCTGCCGGTGCGGCTATCGGTAACACAGCCCATCAGCAAAAGGTCCTCCCGGATTTCACCCGAACCCGGCAGGTGCGAAAACACCGGCTCACCTTTTTCCGCTTCCAGAAACACCCGGATGCGCCGGGGCATGCCCGGCCGAGCGTGGAGCCGAAAGGTTGTGGATCGGTAGCCTTCGGCGGCCGCCGTCACTTCCCAGAATCCCGGACTCAGCTCCAGCAGGACGCCTTCTGGCCAGGGCTGCTGTTGGACCTGAGCCGGCAGGGCTTCGCCGTTTCCGGACCGGGCGAGGGGTCTTACCGACAGATGGGCCTGCTCGAGGCGTAGGCCGGTCCGGGCATCGCGGATCTGCACCCGGCAGGCATGGGCATTTTGCGCCCGGGACAACCCTGACGGCAACAGGGCAATCAAGACCAGCCACAACAGGGCACCAGATGTTCTGCCCATTACGATTCCCTTTCGCTCAACTGACGCACTCTAAGGCTCCGCAGTCGATTGAGGGCGGCGGCCACCTCAAAACGCCGGGGACGGGCAAAATTGCCCGGATGGTGCTCCCTGGCCGGCCCGCCGGTCCACCAGGCGGGATTCAGCGCATCTAGACCGTGTTCGTTCAGCAGCTTCTCCAGGGCTTCCATGGCTTCATCCAGCGGGGTGCCGCCATCCAGGACCTGGCGTTTCAACAGCAGCAAGGCATATCCGATGGCTCGGGTCTGGCTCACGTCCACCAGTTGTTCCACGGCCCGCAGATCTACCCGCTGCCGGCCGAAATCCAGCACCTCCAGGCCCCGTGCCTCGATGGCCACAGCCTTCTTGCCCCGCGCCGGATTCAGGCTCTCCGGTAGCGCCACCCGCCGGGTAATCCGGCGCATTTCCGAAGGGACTTCGCGCTTGCGGGAAACCGGAAAGCGCCGGGCCACCTCCCGGGCCTGCTCGGTCACATCTTCCGGCACAAAGGCCTGCATCTTGATGACCCGGGTGGCAACATCCAGGTAGTCGCCGCTACCACCCATCACCAGAATGGTCGAAACCCCCAGATTCCGGTACAACTCCCCCACCCGGTCCAGAAACGGGGTGATCGGTTCGTGGGCTTTTTCCACCAGGGCCTGCATGCGCGCATCGCGGATCATCAGGTTGGTGGCGCAGGTATCCTCATCGAGCAACAACACCCTGGCCCCAACCTCCAGGGCTTCCAGAATGTTCGCCGCCTGACTGGTACTGCCGCTGGCATCCTCTGTGCTGAAGCTCCGGGTGTCCTGTCCCAGCGGCAGGTGGGAAATAAAGGGTGAAATATCCACCTGCTCGATGGCCCGCCCGTCCTCGGCCCGAATCTTGACCATGGCCGGATGGGAAACCACAAACTCGCGCCCATCGCCCGGAATGTGCGGGTAAACGCAATCCTGAAGCGCCTTCAGCAGGGTGGATTTTCCATGGTACCCCCCGCCGACAATCAAATGAATGCCTTCCGATACCCCCATCCCCCGCAGGCTGGTCTGACCACTGCCGGGAAGCGGATGGCGGAGTGGGAGCTCCACTTCCAAGGCCTGAGGCGAGCGGAAAGCAACGGCTCGCTGCGCAGCCATGGGCCGGTCGCTCACCCCGCTCTCCCTGGGCAGGATGGCCCCGTTGGCCACAAACGCCACCAGGTGGTGGGCCTCCAACTGGGCGCGCAGGTATTCCTGATTGTCCACACAATCCACAAACTGTTGCATTTCCGAGTGAGGCAGGTGCTTGTACAGGAGGGTGTGTTCAGCCAGATCGGGCAGGAACTGGAGCAGGAGGCGCTCTGCCTCCCGGCCCAGAATGGTACGTCCGGAGGCCGGTAGTCCCACCTGAAGACGCAGTTCCACAAATTTCCGGTTGATGCAGGCCGCGGTTCGCTCCAGCACCTTCTGGCCGCCGGCATCGATGTAAATCTGCCCACTGTGGCCGGTTCCCCGAATTTTTCCGGCGTACCGGCGACTCAACTGCGCAAAGCGCCGGGCCAGAAAATCCCGGCAGGCAATCTCCCGGGCTTTCCCCTCGAACAGGGAGGTGGGAATGGCCGCTTGCGGCTGGTCCACCCGCAGCCTCAGGCGGCTGGGGGCCGCAAACGGATCCCCCTGAACATGGTCGATGTAAAGCACCACCGGCCCCAGCTGATAAACTCCGCTCAGCTCCCGGTAAGCCTTGTAACCCCGCCCGTTAATGTTTCGAAGCTTCTCCCGTAGCGTTGCAGCATCGCTCATCCGGCTCGGTCTCCAATCAGTTTTTCCGGCCCATTCTCCAGAAAAGCATAATAGGCCGGCATTCTGATTGCAAGAACCGATTTAACGGCCTTGCCTTTTGCACCTTTCAGGGAGGGATCCCGGGCACACCGAAAAAATGAATAAAAATGCAAAAAGAGGATAAAGACAGACTGGCTTCCGGCGAGTGTATTGAACAGTTGAAAAATTTTTCTCCCCCTGGCCAAAGCTCGGCGGTCCGGGGAGTGCGGCAGGGAACAACAAATGAGTAACTTATTGTTTTTAATAAACGTAGTGAAGTTTAAAGAATTCATCCATCAGGGGAAGTTTTTTTATTGAATTGTTTAAATGCTTTGGTTTATATTCTTCGGACGTTTGGAGGCGTTTGCCGGGGAACCTTTTGCAGTTTAAAAAAGGTTAAGATTTGTTGAATCAACCAATTTTTGGAGGGACTGATGGATTATCCTGGACGCATGAGTCAAAAGGTGGTCAG
Organism: Calditrichota bacterium; assembly: GCA_003696445.1. Classification (GTDB taxonomy): domain Bacteria; phylum Calditrichota; class Calditrichia; order RBG-13-44-9; family J042; genus J042. The sequence goes on from RFHE01000115.1 coordinate 5,417, forward strand.
CCGTAGCGATCCCATGTTTACC
>RFHE01000116.1 GCA_003696445.1 Calditrichota bacterium
GTGCGGGGGTTGCGGGGGTGATGGGGAATGCGCTATGTAGCCGGGGGAGTGGAGTCGTCCCGGCAAGGTCTGAAACTCGAGAAAAAATATTGAAAATTTAGCCGTGCGATAGAGTGAGCTTTGCGGGAAAAAACCAGGTATTTGCCCTCCTACCCGGAGTAATGGATTGGTTTAAAAATTTTAGACCTGCCGGCTCAGGGGAAGGGCAGTTACCAGTCCAAAAAACAAATGCCACCTTCAATGACCAGGAACATTTTTTGCGAACCCGCCAACGGTGAGGGAAAGGCGAAATGGCGGAATTTGAGCGCAAATAAGCAAACCATACATTCCTCAGAGCCTTCTCCATTGGGTGAGCAAATCGGCGATTTGCCCAAATTTGTTAACTGAGAATTAACAATAGTGGCTCACAACAATGCGGTCTTCCCTGGTATCCAGTTCTATTTTCTTCAATTGATTCCATTTTTCTCCGGTAAGGGATTGTTTTAATGCATATAGTTGTTTTCCTACCTGTTTTTCCAGCACCCGTATCAACTTTCGTGCCCCCTTTGTTTTTGAAAATCCCTTTTTAATAAGTAATTCCTGGGCAGATCGGGAAAGGTGAATCTCTTTTCCCACTTGCTTGGCTAAATTGTTTAACTGGAGTTTCAGAATTCGAAGACAATCCTGGGGTTGAAGCGGGCGGAAAAACAGAATTTCGTCGATGCGACTGAGAAATTCGGCCGGGAAAAATTCTTCAATAGTTCTGAGGACGCGCTGTTCGAGGAAAGCTTGTTCAGCTCCGTCTCCAAGGTTTCGAAAACCGAGCATTTTCCTGCGAAGTTCTTGCCCTGAAAATCCCAGATTTGTGGTCATAATAATGGTCATTCTCGAGAAATCGGTAACCACTCCCAACTGATCTTCAACACAGCCTTCCTCGAAAATACGCAAGAAGTAGTTCCAGATGACCGGATGGGCTTTTTCAATTTCGTCCAGAAGAATGACGCCATGAGACATGTCGCGAACTTTTTCCAGAAAAGGGACCTGCCCATGAGTGGAATCCGCGTGGGACTGGCGAGGTCGCGCCAGAAGCCCATATGCTTCCGGACCACTATAGAGGCTGGCATCAAAATAAATCAGGCCTTTTTCGGAGCCGGTGAGACAGCGGGCCAGTGCCCGTGCCAGTTCAGTTTTGCCAACCCCTGGAGGGCCAGCTAACAGGAAAACACCATCTGGTCGGTTTGGCTTCAGGTCCAAGCGAGCCTTGGCGAGGAGAATTCGATCGACCAGTTCACGAAGCACATGATCCTGGCCAATGATTTGCTGTTGCAGCTGCCGAAATAAATCCCGGTATCTGTTGTGGGTGTCCTCGATTTCATCGACAGGAATTTTGCAACGTTCGGCAATAATTTCCTTCACCAGATCCAGGCCAATCGTACCTTTCCCGCCGCGGGGTAGCTGAATCCTTCGTCGGACAAAAGCCGCCTCCAAAATGTCCACAGCCAGGGCGGGTTGGCGGGCATTGGTGATGTAAAGATTGGATAAATCCACCAGCTTCTCTAGGACATGCTCAGGGCACTCCAGCTGGTAATACTTGCGATAAACAGGAATGAGTGAGTGAAGGATTTTGACGACTTCCTCTCGCCCCGGTTCAGACAGAAAAACCGGGTAAAAACGACGTGCCAGCGCAGCTTCGGTTTCCAGAAAGCGATGAAATTCGCTAGGGGTTGTAGCTCCGATAATCCGAACCGCCCCGCGCGCGAGCATAGGTTTTACGTGGGAAAACGAGATTGGGAAAGCCCATAACTGGTGAATTTCATCAATGAATAGAATAACCCCATACCGGGCGGCCTCCTCAAAAGCCTGGCGAACGTTGCGCAGGTAATCATCCCAGGAGCCCGAGGATTTTTGGGTAGCGATGGCTATGTAGCTAATTTCCACAATTTTGCTGTGAGCAATCCATGGCGGCAGTTGGTCAGGCTCCTGGACAATTTTCTGTGCCAATTTTTCTACCAGACTGGTCTTACCGACCCCGGCTTCTCCCAGCAGAATGGGATTGGGTTTGGTGCGCCTGCCAAGAATTTCGATGAGTTGGTTTACTTCTTTCTCTCGCCCCCAGACTGGAAGAAGTTTGTTTTTACTTGCCAGCAGGGTCAGATCGCGCCCCAGGTTGCGAAGAATGGAACTGCGGGGAAGACGCAGGGTGGGCGTCGCTTTGGTTGGCTCTTTTTCCAATTCCACAAAGTCCTCCAGATCTTGTACATTTCCCATGGGGCATTCCCTCCTGGGTTTTTCTTAGTAAAAGATTCCAGTTTGGATAGAACTTTTTAAGACAACAGGCCGAAACTGCTTTTACAATTGAAGGCCTGCACAATGGCAAGAAAATGCGCTGGTATGTATGCCATCTGCTAGGGAGAGTTGGTTTGGTAAAATCCCTCTCCGGACAGGGTATTTCAATGATTTGAAGTTAGCAGTAAGCAGCAAGCAGTAAGCAGTTGCAAAGAGCGATATTTGCCTTCAGGTATCAGTTGTCCATTCGAGGGATTTCACCATTTGATTTTCTTTCATTTTTTCGATATCCAGTGTTCAATTCCTGGAAGGAATGGTCTCGGCAACCACACAGGGACGTGTGGCTTTCTGTCGGGATACTGCGAGGTTCCCGCTTTCTGCACTTCCCTGTGCTCGCGGGATTTCGACCTTCCCGGTCTTCACAATCCCTTACCCTAACCGCGAGGTCAATTCCAACGTTTTCATCTTTCAGGTCA
>RFHE01000117.1 GCA_003696445.1 Calditrichota bacterium
CCCGGCATCGGACCGCTGTCGTTGCTGGAAGAAACCCCGGCCAATCACTGGGGCAAACTGATGTTCCGCTGGATTTACTGGCACCTGTTGCTGAAAGGTGTGGAATTACCCATTGAAGCAACCATGAGTATGGCTGGAAAGAAGGTGATATCATGAAAGCTGAACAATTGGAAACCCGTCTGCAAAACATGGAGACTCAGCTTGCCGAAATCCGGCAACTGTTGGAATCGCAGGCTCAGCGCCAGGAGGCCCTCTCTGAGCTGGGCGAGGAGGTTTCCCGGATTTCTCGGGAAGCGCTGCCCGGCCTTACCCGAGAGCTGGAATCCCTGTCCGAGGACTTCGATTCCCGGGACCTGGTGGAACTGGGCCGACAACTGTTACAGAATCTGCGTCATTTAAACGGCTTGCTCGGCCAACTGGATGCCCTGGCCGACCTGGGAACCGACCTCAGCCCGGTGTTACGCCAGGCAGTCCAGCAGTTGACCGACACGCTCGAACAGCTGGAAAAGAAAGGCTATTTTGACTTCCTTAGAGAAGCGCTGGCCATTGTCGATACCATCGTAACCAGCTTTTCTGCTGAGGATGTTCGTCTGCTGCGCGAGAACATCACCTACATCTTGCTGACCATTAAGAACATGACTCAGCCGGAGATGCTGAGCACGCTGAACAATGTGCTCAACTTCTACCGGCGAATGGACATCGAGATCGCGCAGGAGGTTTCTTACCGCCAGTTGTTCCATGAACTAAGACAACCACAAACCCGCCGGGGGCTGGCGTTTCTGCTGGAGTTTTTGAAACGAATGGTCAGTCCCAACGGCAATGCCGTTCCCGGCAAAATCGTTGACCTGTCGGAAATTGAAAAAACAGGAGGATCGAGCCATGCCAGTTGAAGTCTTTAACCAGAAACAGGTAGAAGTGGACGAGGAAGGCTTTCTGGTCAATCCGCAGGACTGGAGCGAGGATATTGCTGTAGAAATCGCCCGCAAAGAAGGCATTCCAGAGCTGACTGAAGAGCACTGGAAGGTCATTCGTTTCATGCGCAAAGAGTACTTCGAGAACGGGCAAATTCCCACTATCCGGCGACTGAAAAATTCCGGGGTTGTTTCGGTCAAGGATCTGTACCGGCTTTTTCCCGGTGGTCCGGCCAAAAAGGCAGCTAAAATCGCAGGGCTGCACAAACCACAAGGTTGCGTGTAAACAAAAAGAAAGGAGGTTCCCATGGCCAGCAACAATGGGAAAGAAAATAACAAAATCCAGAAGGTCTCCATCGTTATCTCGCGTGGTTCGCTGGACGGGGTTTACCCGGGGTTGATCATGGCTAATGGAGCGCGGATGGATGGCATTGAAGCCAATCTGTTTTTCACCTTCTGGGGTCTCGAAGCCATCATGAAAAAGCGCTACGACAAAATCAAGGTGGCCACGGTAGGCAACCCGGCAATGCACATTCCTTCGCTGATCGGCATTTTGCCCGGCATGTCCTGGCTGGCTACCAAGAAAATGCTCAAGGAAATGGACAAGCTGGATATCCCACCGGTTCCGGAATTCATTGAGATGATTCACGATGCCGGGGCCCACCTCTACGCCTGCAAAGCCACCGTGGACATGTTTCATCTGAGCAAAGATGATTTTGTGCCCCAGGTGGAGGACATCATTAACGTGGGGACCTTTTATGATCTGGCTGCAGGTGGGCAGATCATCTTCACCTGAAGCCGCTGTGGAGGAAGGTGCGATGAAGGGCGCGGCTTTTGCCGCGCCTTTTTTATTCTTGTTGCAACCAAAATGGTTTGTTTTTCTACATACTCTTTCCAGAAGCTGCGCATCCCACCATCGGGTAAAACGTCCATGCTACCCGCTGGCAAAATGCTTTCAGGAACCTGTTGAGCCTTTGCCCTCCGGGTTCTATATTAAGGGCCACCGCTCGGAAATGGGACGGTGGCTTAAACGAGAGAAAGGATGGCGGCCGGTGGCAGAAAAACGGCAGGCAGATTACGATCTGATTATTGTGGGTGGCGGACCTGCGGGCAGCACGGCGGCCCTGTACGCCGCCCGGCATGGGCTGAAAACCCTTCTGGTGGACAAAAAGCGCTTTCCCAGGGACAAGGTTTGCGGCGACGGCATCTCCGGAAAGTGCATCACCATTCTCCGAGAACTGAACCTGCTGGACCGGCTGCACCGCTCCCCTCACCGCTGGATTAACGGAGTTCTGTTTTCCTCCCCGGACGGCACCCAGTTCCGAATCCGCACCGCCAACCCCAATCCGGACGACAACGACCACGGCTACGTGTGCCGCCGGGAGGTATTCGACGCGCTGCTTCTTGACGCGGCTCGCCAGAAAGTCGAGGTATTGGAGCATGCACCGGTGGTGGACCTGGTTCACAGCAACGGGTCCGTAGCGGGAGTTAAAATTAAACAGGCCGGCGGCTCGGAAGCCGAGATCACCGCCCGGGTGGTGGTGGGGGCCGATGGATTTAATTCGGTGGTGGCCAGGAAGACCGGCGCCTACCAGCACGATTCCCGGCACTGGCTGGTGGCCACCCGAGCCTACTACCGGGGCGTGCAGGGATTGAGCGATGTGATTGAGCTGCATTACCTGCGCGAAAGCCTGCCCGGTTATTTCTGGATTTTTCCTGCCGAGGGCGACCTGGCCAATGTGGGCATTATTTTCCTGCATCGAAAAATGAAGAAAAAGGGCATTCGCCTGAAGGAAGCGCACCTGGCCGCCCTGCAGAAGCCCCTGTTTGCCGAGCGCTTTGCCGGGGCCGAGCAGCTGGGCCCCATTGCCGGCTGGAACCTGCCGGTCGGCAGCATCCGCCGGCAGGTGCATGGAGAAGGCTGGGTTTTGCTGGGCGATGCCGCCGGCCTGATTGACCCGTTTACCGGTGGCGGCATCGGAAACGCCATGCTCTCGGGGAAAATTGCCGCCCAGACGCTGGCCGAACTGCTGGCCGAGGGGCAGGCACCGAATCGGCAGAACCTGGGCCTGTACAGCAAGCGGGTGTGGGCGGCCCTGGGCGGGGAGTTGAAACTGGGATACCGGCTGCAACGGCTGGCTAACTTCGGCCCATTGATTAACCTGATTGTACACAAAGCTGCCGCCCATCCCGATATTGCGGACTGGATTGCCGGCATGAGCAAGGGCACCCTGCCCAAATCCGAACTGGTCTCCCCCTTAACCTACCTGCGACTCCTGTTTACCTGATGCCGGCAGGTCGGGCTGAATTCTCCGGGCAAACCAGCCAACTGCAGTCTTTACTGAAATTGGGGCAAAAAATAAGCGGAAAGCAAGGGTAGTGAACCAAATCATTGTAAAGAGGCGACATCCATGCAATTCTTGATCACCGGCGGCACCGGGTTCATCGGCCGGGCACTGGTTGAACGGCTTATTCGAGAGGGCCACCAGGTGACCGTGCTCACCCGAAGGCTGGAGGCCTGCCGTAGGCTTTTCGGCGCCGAGGTGCGCTGCCTGGCCTGGGACGGGCAAACGCCCTCCGGTTGGGCCACGGAGGCCGAGGGCTGCGAGGTGGTGGTCAATCTGGCCGGGGAGAACATTGCTTCGGGGCGCTGGACAGCCCGACGAAAGGAGCAGTTCCGGCTCAGCCGGGTTCAAGCCGGGCAGGCGCTAATGGCCGCCATCCAGGACTGGCAGCACAAGCCGACCGTTTTTTTTCAGGCCTCGGCAGTGGGCTATTACGGCCACCGGGGCGAAGAGATTCTGGATGAAACCTCCGCTCCGGGCAGCGGATTTCTGCCCGAGCTGGTGCAGGACTGGGAACAATCCACCCTCGGGGTAGAAGCCCTGGGCATTCGGCGCGTCGTCATGCGAATCGGGATAGTCCTGGGCAAAGACGGCGGCATGATGGCCCGCATGCTGCCTCCGTTTCGCTTTTTCCTCGGCGGCCCCCTGGGCTCCGGGCGCCAGTGGTTGTCTTGGATTCATTTGACCGACCTGATTGAAGCCCTGTTGTTTTTGCTTGGGCAGCACGGGGCCAAGGGCGTGTTCAATTTTACCGCGCCGGAGCCGGTGCGCATGAAGCAATTCTGCCGGACGCTGGGCAGCCTGTTGCATCGGCCCAGCTTTCTACACGTGCCCGCCCCTCTGTTGCGGCTGGCTTTTGGAGACATGGCCCGGGAAGCCCTGCTGGTTAGCCAGCGGGTGGTGCCGGCACGGCTGGTTCAGGCCGGTTACCCCTTTCGCTACCCCCAATTGCGCATGGCTCTGGCTGAGGTACTGGATCGCCAGCAGCCCGGCGCCTGATTTTCTTCAAGACATCCCTCCCTTTTCTGCTTATATTTGTAAGCTTTTGCACAAGCAAAGGCTTGAATCTTAAACGGAACAAAACGTTGGCAAAAATCAAGGAGGTCAGGGTGAATTATCCTGTTACCATTATCCCTGGTGACGGCATCGGCCCGGAAGTGTGCCAGGCTGCCCGGCTGGTGCTGGAGGCCAGTGGCGTGGCGTTTGAATGGCACGAGCACCAGGCCGGCATGGAAGTGGCCAACCGCTACGGCACACCATTACCTCAGGAAACCGTGGATTCGGTCATTCGGGATGGGGTGGCCTTAAAGGGTCCCATCGGCACCCCCATCGGCACCGGATTTCGCTCGGTGAACGTGGAGCTGCGCAAAACGTTGGATCTGTACGCCAATTTCCGGCCGGCGCGCAGCATTCCCGGCGTCGAAAGCCGCTATCAGGATGTGGATTTAATTGTAATTCGTGAAAACACCGAAGGCCTCTACAGCGGGCTGGAGCACATTGTGGTGCCCGGCGTGGTGGAGAGCCTGCGCGTGATTACCGAAAAAGGCTCCGAACGGATTGTTCGCTTTGCTTTTGAAACGGCGCGCAAGTACGGGCGGAAGAAGGTGACCGCTGTGCACAAGGCCAATATTCTCAAGCTCAGCGACGGGTTGTTTCTGGAGATCGCCCGCCGGGTAGCCCGCGATTATCCGGACATCGCCTACGAGGAGGCCATTGTCGATGCCACGGCCATGAAACTGGTGTTGAATCCCGCCCAGTTCGATGTGCTGGTGATGGAAAACCTGTTCGGCGACATCATTTCCGACCTGACCAGCGGTCTGATCGGCGGGCTGGGACTGGCTCCCAGCGCCAACATCGGCGAAAAATACGCCGTTTTCGAAGCCGTCCATGGCTCGGCCCCGGACATTGCCGGGAAGGGCCTTGCCAATCCCACCGCGCTGATTCTCAGCGGCGTGCTAATGCTCCGGCATCTGGGCGAAATGGAAGCCGCCGATCGGGTGGAAAAAGCGGTCCATGCTGTGATTCAGGAGAAAAAGCAGGTCACTCGGGACCTGGGCGGGACGGCCAGTACCATGGATTTTGCCCGGGCGGTGGTAGAAAAACTGCAGGGCTGATCTGCGGCCGGTCGTTACTGGAAAGCATGGTATTTCACTGAAAACAACAGTGCCGGGACGGACATGCCGTCCCGGCGCTTTTTGAAAGTGCAGGCCTTGCGGCCCCTGACCCCTCAGGCGGGATTACCCGGCCTGCGAGGCTTCCAGCTCGGAAATCTGATATCCGGTGTCCTGCAGGGCCTTGAAAATCTGCTCGCGACTCACCTGCCCGGCATCGTATTCCACATCGGCCCGGGCCTCTTCTAGGCTGACCCGGTAGTTCTGCACGCCAGGCAATTTCTTTAGGGCTTTCTCTACGTGCATCACGCAATGCTGGCAGGTCATCCCCTGCACAGAAAACACAGCTTTTTCCATCGTTGCCACTCCTTTCTGGTTCAGTTGAATCACTTCATAGATCATCGGTTTGGCCTTCCCAGCCCGCGCTTTCTGTTACGCCTCAATTCCGGGCCGGTTCAAAAGCCAGCGCATCAACCTCTATTTCAAAGACGGGCGGCGACATCGTGCTCTACCTTAGGTGGCACAGCAGCTCAGCTGATGTACGTCCTTGGCAAAGGTAATGGCCGCCAGCTTCACGCCTTCCGAAAGCGTCAGGTAAGGATGAAACATGTCCTTAATTTGCTCCACCGTAATGCCAAATTTAATAGCTAGGGCCACTTCCATCAACAGCTCAGAGCCTTCAGCAGCCACAATGCGCGCCCCGACCAGGCGATCGGTTTGCCGATCCCGAATGAGCTTGATGAAGCCCCGGCTATCGCGTGCAGCCAGGGCGCGGGGCACCTCGGAGAGGGGCAGCAGCGTGGCTTCGGCATCGATACCGTTTTCCCTGGCCTGGCGCTCGTCCATACCCACCCCGGCCACCTGCGGATCGGTAAAAATCACCCACGGCATGGCGGTGTAGTCGCGTTTCTTTCCCTCCCCGTTAATAGCATTTTCTGCTGCTAATTTTCCTTCGTAGGCCGCCGCGTACACAAACATATTTTCGCCAAGCACATCGCCGGCCGCGTAGATGCCCGGTACAGTGGTCTGCAGGGTGTCGTCCACCACCACAAAGCCCTTTTCGTTCAATTGCACGCCGACCTGTTCCAGGCCCATATCGGCGGTATTGGGACGCCGGCCGGTGGCCACCAGGATTTTCTCCGCTTCGAAAGTTTCTAACTCTCCCTTCACCCTGGCAGTTACCCGAATGCCTTTGCCGGCAGCCTCTACCCGCTCCAGCTTCACGCCGGTCACCACCTGCAGGCCCTCGGCGGTCAGGTGCTCGGTCAGCTCGTCGGTAACATCGGGCAGTTCGGTGGGCAAAATTCTGGGCGAACGTTGCAGGATGGTGACTTTGCTGCCAAAGCGCGCAAACATCTGGGCGGTCTCCAGGGCAATGTAGCGTCCACCCAGCACAATCAACGATGCAGGAAGTTCCTCCAATTCAAAGGCGGTTTGGTTGGTCAGGTAATCCACTGAGGACAGACCGGGAATGTCCGGCACAAACGGAGAGGCGCCGGTGGCGATTAAAATGCGGTCTCCATGCAGGGTTTCGCCGTTGACTTCCACCGTGTTGGCGTCCACCAGTTTTCCGCGGCCTTCCACAATGCGAACATTGTCGTAATTTTTGATCACATCGATGTATTTGCCTTTGCGGAGGCTGAGGACCAGCTCTCGTTTTTGTTCGATGATTTTGCGGAAATCGCTCAACCGGGCACGGGTCTCGATGCCGGGAAAATTGGGATGGGCGGCGCGGTGAAAGGCTTCCGCGGCCCGAATCAGGTTTTTGGAGGGCACGCAGCCCACGTTCACACAGGTTCCACCGATGGGCAAACCATCGTTGATCATGGTGACCCGCGCGCCCAGTTCGGTGGCCCGAATAGCGGCGGCGAAAGCCGCTGAACCACCGCCCAGGATAATCAAATGTTGAGGGACAACACAGCAGGCGTCCATAAGTACTCCTTCTCTTTCAGATGAAATGTTAGCTAACCTTTTCTTAACCCTGCGGTTTTTGCTTCTCCGGTGCTGATTTAAGCGGTTCGGAGGGGTAACCGATTTTCCGGGTCACGGCCAGCAACTCTTCCAGCGTCACTTTCTGCGGGTCGTACTCCACCACCGCATAGGGTGGGTCCAGCGTTACTTTCGCGTTCAACACCCCTTCGGTGGCCTTCAGGCTGCCTTCCACCCCCAGGGCACAGGAACTGCAGGTCATCCCGGACACTTTGAGGGTCACTTTTTCAACGCGGGCCGATCCAGCTGTTGAAGCCACTGCCGCTCCCGAACCGGGTCCAATCAAGTAAGGGAAGCCCAGCAGGCCGATCACCAGCAGGGTGACGACCCAAAGAAGAATTTTATTGCGCTTCTGATTGGCCGGCAGTTCACAGGCTTCGCCGGGCGCGCAGGCTTTTTGCGGTTTAAAGTACACCGTGTACCAGGCAAA
>RFHE01000118.1 GCA_003696445.1 Calditrichota bacterium
CCCGACATTCCCTACAAGAAATTTGTTCTGGACAACGGATTGACCCTCATTGTGCACGAGGATCACAAAGTTCCGGTGGTGGCGGTCAATGTTTGGTACCACGTAGGGTCCAAAAACGAGAAGCCCGGCAAAACCGGCTTCGCGCATCTGTTTGAGCATCTCATGTTCAACGGCAGCGAACATTTTGACGACGACTACTTCCAGGCCCTGGATCGATTGGGGGCCACCGATCGCAATGGCACCACCAATCGGGACCGCACCAATTATTTCCAGAATGTGCCCACCAACGCGCTGGATGTGGTGTTGTGGTTGGAGTCCGACCGGATGGGGCATCTACTTGGTGCCATCACCCAGGAAAAGCTGGACGAGCAGCGCGGTGTGGTGCAGAACGAAAAACGCCAGGGCGAAAATCAACCTTACGGCAAGGTGTTTAACACCATTCTGGAGAACGCCTATCCGAAAGGTCATCCCTATTCCTGGTCTCCAATCGGATCCATGGAGGATCTGAACAATGCCACCCTGGATGACGTTCGCGAGTGGTTTAAAACCTATTACGGTCCGGCCAATGCCGTTTTGTCCATTGCCGGTGATGTGAACGCCGACGAAGTGTACCAGAAAGTGGTGCGTTATTTCGGGGATATCCCTTCCGGCCCGCCCATCAACCGACAGGATGTGTGGATTGCCAAACGCGAAGAGAATCACCGGGTGATCATGCAGGACCGGGTACCTCAGGCGCGCATCTACAAAGTGTGGAACGTGCCGGAGATTGGCTCCCCGGAAGAGGATTACCTGAGCCTGGTGGCCGATGTGCTCAGCTCCGGCAAGACGTCTCGGTTTTACAAGCGTCTGGTTTACGATGAGCAGATTGCCACCGATGTGGCTGCTTATGTATTTTCCGGGGAGATCGGCAGTCTGTTTATTATCCAGGCCACGGCCCGGCCGGATGTACCGCTCGCCAGGGTAGAGAAGGCGGTGGATGAGGAATTGGAGCGCTTTTTAAAGGAGGGGCCCACCGAGGACGAGCTGCTGCGGGTGAAAACCGACAACATTGCCTCCTTCATTCGCGGCATTGAGCGCATCGGTGGCTTCGGGGGTAAATCGGATATTCTGGCTTACAACCAGGTATTCAATGGGGATCCCTCCTATTACAAGGTCTCGTTGCGGCGGATTAAGGAGGCCACACCCGCTCAATTGCTCAGCACCGCGCGGGAATGGCTTTCCAGCGGCGAACTGGCGCTGGAGGTGCATCCCTTTCCCCAGTACAAAACGGTGCCTTCGGATGTGGATCGCAGCAAGATGCCCGAACCTGGACCACCGCCCACCCCCGATTTTCCCGACATCCAACAGGCCACGTTAAGTAACGGTCTGAAGGTTCTGCTGGCCGAACGCCACGCGGTGCCGGCGGTTACCCTGAACCTGGTTGTGGATGCCGGTTACGCTTCCGACCAGTTCGCCCTGCCCGGCACGGCCAGTCTGGCCATGGATATGCTGGATGAGGGCACCAAACATCGGTCTGCACTGGAAATCAGCGATGAGCTGGACAGACTAGGCGCTTCCTTGCGCACTGGATCAAACCTTGATATGTCCAACGTCTGGCTCTCGGCCCTCACGGCCAATCTGGATGCCTCGCTGGATCTGTATGCCGATGTGATTCTCAATCCTGTGTTTCCGGAAGCGGATTTCGAGCGCCTTCGCAAGCAGCGGCTGGCCCAGATTAAGCGGGAAAAAAGCCAGCCCTTTTCCATGGCCCTGCGCGTTTTCCCCAAATTGCTCTACGGGGAAAACCATGCCTATGCCATTCCCTTCACCGGCAGCGGCACCGAGGAGAGCGTTCAAAAAATTCAGCGGCGGGACCTGATCAACTTCCACAAAACATGGTTCCATCCCAACAATGCCACGCTGGTGGTGGTGGGCGATGTGAAGATGGAGCAGTTGCTACCCCTGCTGGAAAAGCATTTTAGGAACTGGCAACCGGCGGAAGTGCCGCGAAAAAACATTGCCGATGTTCCTTTAAAAAGCGGCTCGGAAGTGTATCTCATCGACCGGCCGGGGTCTATTCAGAGCGTCATTTTTGCCGGCCATGTGGCCCCACCCAAATCCGATCCGCGCGATCTGGCCATGCGCATCATGAATACCGTTCTGGGCGGGCAGTTTACTTCCCGAATTAACATGAACTTGCGAGAAGACAAGCATTGGTCCTACGGCGCACGGTCGTTGATTGTCAATGCCCGCGGTCCCAGGCCGTTCATCGCTTATGCGGGCGTGCAGACCGACAAAACCGCCGAATCCATCGTGGAATTCCGCCGCGAAATCGAAGAGATTCGCGGTCCCCGACCGGTGACGGCCGAAGAGCTGGAAAAGGTGAAACAGAACGAAATTCTCCGCCTGCCCGGTAGCTGGGAAACCATGAATGCGGTAAACAACGCCATAACCGACATCGTCGAATTTCAGCTCCCGCTGGACTATTACGAAAAATACCCCCAGTTGGTGCGCTCCATTACCCTGGAGGAAGTGAACCAGATTGCAAAATCCATCCTCCATCCAGACAAGTTGATCTGGGTTGTGGTGGGCGACCGGGAAAAGATCGAGCCCAAAATTCAGGCGCTTAATCTCGGTCCCATTCATTACATCGATGCTGATGGCAATCCGGTGAGCACAGCTAGCTCCCAGTAAGGGGCAGCGTAGAGGATTGTAGCAAATGACAGGCATTTAAGGCGCCCCGGGATTTGCCCGGGGCGCCTTTTTTACGAAAATTGCACCCACCCACCTGTAATTTCGGCCCATTCCTTTCCAAGCAAGGCTCCGGCCTGTTTCCCGGTCCTCCCGCGCAAGTACGAAATCAGGTATTTTGCTCAATGTAAGCTACCCTACCGCTCAAACGGCGCGCAGGTGCGATGTTACACTCAGGTTGTACGTGAACCATTTAAGCGGGAGAAGAACCATGGGTTCGCCACTCAGAAGTGAACTTAGCGGGAGATGGGCAAGGATCAGGTGGTATTTTGTGCTTTTGACCGGTGTGGCTTTCCTGGCTGCCGGTGCTGCCAGCTTGCAGGCTCAGACCAAAAAAGAAACCGACCTTGCCTCTCGGCCTCGGGCGGTGGTCGCCGCGCCACCCCAGTTCAACAGATCTCTGATTTCCTCGGCCGCGGAAACAACGTTATCTCCAGGCACCACGGCCGGCCCTGCCCTTTCCACCCGATTTGCCTTGAAGAAACAGAAAACACCGTACGGGGAAACGTACGTGGTAATGAGAAACGGCACGGTAACGCCCCGCCTGGTTCAGGGTTCGGCAGCCACCATGGCCATGGGATCGACAGGGCAGGGCCGTCTTCCTTCCGGGCTGGCCCAGAGCAGGTTCTTTTTCAATGCTGGCCAAACACTGGTTGCGAGCCGGGAAGGGTATGCACTGATCCCGGGAGCAGCCATCACCCTGGCCATCTTGCGCAGTTTTGGAGCACTGAGCAGCAGGCTCTGCCATCAGCAGGTGCAGGCGGCTGCCTTTCAGGGACGGGTTCTCTACGCCAGCCTGGTCACCTGGTGGAAACTCCACCTCAACGAAGCCTCCTGTTCTCCGGCTCCGCTCGCCCTGGAATCGAATTGAGCGCCCAACGCGAGAAAGCGGTGCGTTATTAAAGCAATGCCATTTAAAAAGAGTGATGTAAGGGCCCCGTGTCTGTGCGGGGCCTTTTTTTTTGTACCCGGTAAGGAACCTTACAGTATCCATTTTCCCGGTGATGCAGATTAACGGGCGTCTAATGTGTTTTCAGTTAACCAAATTTTAAGGAGATGAACCATGCGTTCAGTTTACCAGAAGTTTCACCGTCGTTGGCAGCGTCCGTTTGGGAAGCTGGTCTTGCTGGCAGCAGCAGTCGGCCTTTTTATGGCCGGTACCGTCCGCCTTCAGGCGCAGATGAAGGAAAACCCCAAAATGATGCAGATGATTAAGAAAATGAAGCAGAAGGCGGTGGCCAAGGATTACGTGCGGGCCCACATGAAAGTGAAAAATCCGAAAAAATTGCTCGGTGGCCCTATCGAGGTGACGGTGACGCAGAACAGTGGCGGTGTGTTTGTGGCTTTGCCGGATTTTCGTCGCTTGGATCCCCGCATTTTCGGCACCCCGGAAATGCCCAGGGCCTTTGAAGGTACACCAGGGATTACCGGTTTGCCGGTGTTTTTGCGCGAAGTGGAAAACGGCCAGTTTACCAAGATGAAAAAGAAATCCCCCTTCGGCGACAAATACATTGTGATGGCCAATGGCAAATTGAGCCTGAAGGCTGTGGATGCTACCGCGACCGATGCAGCGACCACCGAGGATCAGCTTCAATTCCGGGCCAGCTGGCAGGATAAGGCCGGGAATACCTACGAAGTGCGAGCCAATAAAGTGGCGGCTCACGGACTGGAATTCCCCACCTTTGGCGGTGTGGCTACCAACGTCATTCTGCACGGATTTACCGGCCTGGGGACCCCCCTCATGCCCAGCGAGTTTACCTATGTGGCTTTTTGGGGGATGGGCCAGGTGCTGAAAAACGGGAAAGTGGTCGATGGGCCCCGCCTGGTTCACGGAATGCTGACCGAATACGTCCGCACCGAAGGCTACAAGCTGGGCTTCGACAAGGATGTGACCCCCACCCGACTGCAGTTCCATCTGATGGTGGCCCCATTCAAACCGGATATGGAACACATGAGTTACATGCCGGCACCGGTGAAAACCGGCTTTAAGCTGCCCAACGGAATGGAACTGCCCTTCTGGCATGTCATGTTCGAAAACCTGCAAATTTCGGCGAATCGCAAGTAAACAAGAGGAAGGTTGGAGTATTTGATGAAGAAAATAGCCTTATTTGTACTAAGTGCACTGATGTTGTGGGTGGCCGTGGTGGCCTTTGCCGCCCCTGGCAAAAGCAAAACCGGGCATTCCAAAGTGGTGCACATTACCATGACCAATACCCTGAAATTCAATCCGGCGTCGGATACGATTCGGGTGGGCCAGACGGTGGAATGGCGCAATACTTCGCTGCTGGTTCACACGGTAACCTGTGATCCGAAAAAGGCCGCCAAACCGGAACACGTGGCCTTACCCGAAGGTGCCGAGCCGTTCGATTCGGGCAATATGGATCCGGATGCCACCTTTCGGCACACCTTTACCGTTCCCGGGGTTTACAAGTATTTTTGTATTCCCCACGAAGCGGCGGGAATGGTTGGAGAGATTGTGGTGTTGCCGGCAAAATAGCCTGCCAACGCAGTCTGTTACTTCACCGATGGCCTGTTCACAATGGATTGTGGGCGGGCCATTGTTTTTTTCGGCGGTCCAGAGGGTTGAGCCACGTGAACAAACGTGCAAATACTCGCGGGGAGCGGCGCCGAACAGGGGGTTCAGCGCGGCTCAGGGGAAGTCATTGAGGGAGTTCAGTCTTTTCAGCCAATTTTCCCGGCGTTACGGGCAGCCCCCGGAGTCGGTGAATTTCCCCAAAAACCCCTGGAGACGTTCTGGCGCTGTGTTTTCCGATCCGGAAAGTCCGTGCCCGATTCAGTCGATTACAGCCACGTAGGTGACCCCCAGGGCACCACCGATGAACAGGCCGTACATAAAACCGGTCAATCCCTTGCCGCTCAGGAACCAGGGTTTGCCCCGGCGTTTCAATTCCCGGATGTACAGGCGGTTCAGTTCGTCCAGCTTGGCGGCGTAATCCTGAACCATCAGGTCCAGAGTGTCGGCATTGGCCTGGAAGCGCCGGGCGATTTTCGCCTGCAGGCTGAGCTGGCTCTCCAGATTGTGAATGAGGCTATCGGTGGCCGCCTTGCGGGCTGACCACAACTGTTCGGTTGCCTGCAGGGCATTGCGCAGGGAGTCGATGTAGTGGGTGGCCTGTTGCAGATCCTGTTCGCAGTCCTTCAGGGCCTGGCCCAGTTGCCGGGAACTGACCTGAGCAAAAGCCCCTGCGGGCAGCAGGAATATCCACACCAGCCAGAGGCATCGACGCAGGCGGGCAGGGGAACGGTGGCGCATTTTACACCTCCTTCAAACGGTAACCGGCAATTTCAATCTCCTGACCGTGGGGATGGGGTTCTTCGGGTTCGGTGGCGCCGCTGGTGGCCAGGTAGCGGTCGAGTAAGGCCCGGCGCTGCTCGCTGCGGGAGGCGATCTGTTCCAGGAAATCCCCGCTTTCTTTCAACAGCAGGTCGTTAAACCGGCGGCGTTCCTTCAGTTCGGCGTCGATCAGGGCAATCTCGGTCCGGTATTTTTCCCGGTCTTTTTCCAGGCGTCGCTTTTGTTTCTCCAGCTCCTCGATGACTGTTTTATTGGCCATCACGGCATTGTAGCGCTCTTTCTGGCGCTTCTTGAAGGCGTCCATCATGGCATTGTGCTCGGCCAGTGCTTTTTCCACATCGAAGGCCTGTTTTAACCGGCGGCGCGCCAGCCAGTAGCCCAGCAAGCCCAGTCCCCCGGCCAGACCGATACCCAGGGCAGGCCGGCGGGGGACCACCATCTTAAACACCAGGTAAATGCCGATAATCACCGGGATCAGGATTAAAAGCACGCTGAGGATCAGCTTCAGGTCGCTCAACAGGCTAGCCATGTTAGATGTCCTCCTCGCTGGTTACGATGCGCAGGCCGGCCTGGCCGGTTGAGGGGAGCACCTGGCCGGCCGAGGATTCCAATTCCCCCAGCTCAAAATCCAGCCGTTTTTTCTGCAGATAATGCTCGTCCTTTTTGAACCGGCGGACGGTGTAACTGCCGGCCAGCCCAAAAATGATGCCGGCCAGCGAGACCAGGCCGGTTTTCATGCTTTCCATGGCCTTCAGGGTCCATTCGGCCCGTGGTGTGCCGCTGTAAATGATGGTGATGATGCCGAAGGACACCCACACGATGGTCACAAAAATGAGCAGGAGGATGGAATAAGTCAGGATGGTGAACAAAAAGTCCGGGAAGCCCATGGAGTTTTTCAGTAACCAGCTGCTGGGTTTGCCGCGAAACTTAGCCATGGTGCACCTCCTGAGGGGTGGACTGTTTACTTAAAAAGGTCTCCAGGCCATCGGCAATGGCTCCGATCAGCTTGCGCTGATAGTCGCTGTTCTGAAGCAGGGCCAGCTCTTCCGGGTTGGTCATAAACCCCATCTCCAGCAGCACCGCCGGCGGCAGGGTTTTGTGAATCCAGGCCAGCGTCCGGCCCAGCTCCACGGTGGAAAGCATGCCCCCGTGTTTTAATATCACCCCGGCCTCCTCCACCTTCTGGGCAATGCTCCTGGCCAGCGCAGTACTCTGGGGGGATTCCTGGCTGTAAATGGCGTAAAAGCCCCGGACCTGAGGCAGAGCGCGATAGCCCCCGTTGGCTGGGTCCACTTTGGCCGCCACGTTACAGTGCAGGGACACGATGCAATCGAAAGCGGGCCGCTGAAGGCGGTGATGGGCATTGACCAGCTTACAGCGAATGCCCAGCGGCGGGGCGTCGTCGTCGCCAAGGCGCGTTGTGAGCACATGGTGCCCCCGTGCCTTCAGCTCCGCGTTGAGCTGCCCGCAGTAGATTAAGTTGAGATCCTTTTCCTGAATCGATTGCCAGACCGCCCCGCTGTCCGGACCGCCATGACCGGCGTCGGTGCAAATGTGGGCCATTGGCAGCTCCCTTCCTCCCCGAAAAGGGGCCTACAGAAAATCCGAGGGTATCCTCCCGATGTTGTCTGCTTCCCTGATGGTGTGAGGCAATTTCTGTTCGACTGCGGCCAGCACCCGACCCTCCCGCAGCAATCCAGAAGCCAAAATAAAAATATTCTCTCCTGAAACACAACCGTATTTGCATCCGTTTCAGGATTTTGTTAGAAAAAAATCTCTTATTTTCACTCTCGGGCAAAGACAATAAATTGCACGTCTGCGCAGACGGTTAAAGAATAGAACATCAAGATTCAGGAAAGGAGAGGTCATGGCCATGTTACGTCGCAGTGTGTTGGTGCTGGTGAGCCTGCTGCTCGTGGGATTGGGCAGCCTTCGAGCCGATGAAGGCATGTGGCTGCTGGACCAGCTGGAGATTTTGCCTTGGAAGCAGATGCAGAAGCGGGGCTTAAAGCTAAAGCCGGAAGACATCCGGAGGATGAGCAAGGCCGTGGTGATTCTGGATGGAGGGACGGCCGAGTTTGTATCGCCCAATGGTTTACTGCTGACCAATCACCATGTGGCCTTTGGCGCCCTGCAGCGGGTAAGCACGGTGGAGCACAATTACATTGAAGAAGGCTTTTACGCCCCCACCCGGGCCGATGAAATTCCGGTACCCGGCTACAGCGCCCTGGTCTTGCAGTACTACCGCGACGTGACCGGTCGCATGCTGGCCGGGCTTTCCGAAGATATGGATCCCCAGGAACGGTTCAAAACCCTGGAGCGGCGGGAGAAGGAAATTGAAGATGAGTTAGAAAATTCCGGCACGGGAATCCGGGCTTCGGTGGTTTCCATGTACAGCGGACTCAAATATTATCTGTTCGTTTACAAGGAGTACAAGGACGTTCGGCTGGTGTACGCGCCACCGCGCAGCATCGGCGAGTACGGCGGCGACATCGACAACTGGATGTGGCCTCGCCACACCGGGGATTTTTCCTTTGTGCGCGTGTACATGAGCCCGCAGGGCGAGCCGGCCGATTACTCGGAAGACAACGTGCCTTATCAACCGGACTATTTCTTCCCCATCTCCAACCAGGGGGCTCAGGAGAATGGGTTTACCTTCATTCTGGGATATCCGGGCCGCACTTACCGCTACCGCAGTTCCCATGCCATCGACTACTCAGTGAATCTTTACTACCCGGAGCGACTCCGGCAGTTCAAGCTGCTCATCCAGATTCTGGAAGATCTCTCCAAAGAGAGTGAAGATTACGCCATCAAGCTGTCCGGCTTCATCAAGGGGCTGAACAACGTCCTGAAAAACAATCAGGGGATGCTGGACGGCTTTCGCCGGTTGAAATTGCTGGACAAAAAGAAGCAGATGGAAGAGCAATTCCGGGAATTTCTGAAAGCCCATTCGGAACTGAACGCCCAGTACGGCACTGTGCTGGACGAAATTGGGGAATTGTACAAGCAGCAATACGCCACCGCCCGGAAGGATTTGTGGCTGGGCATTCTGCGCTTCGTGCGTTTACCCAGCCTGGTGTACACGGCCTACCGCTTTGAGAAGGAAATGCAGAAGCCCAAAGAGCAGCGCGACCCCGATTTCGACGAAAAACAAATTCAGCGTTTGATTCGCCGGACCCGGTATTCGGCGCGCCAGTACGTTCGGGAAGCCGATCGGCGCATCATGGCCGCGGTGCTGAAGGAACTGACCAGTCTGCCCGCCGACCAACAGCCCCGGCTGGTTCAGGAGATCCTGAAAAGGTACCCCGATGCCAGCCCGGAAGAAGCGGTTACCCGCTACGTGGATGAACTGTTTTCCAAGAGCAGCATCAAAACGCTGGAGGATGCGCTGGGGCTCTTCGACCGCCCGTTGAACGAATTGAGCCAATCCAACGATCCCATGCTGGAATATGCCCGCCTGGTTTACCCGGATTTTGAGGAACAGCGCCAGCAGAACGAGGCATTTGCCGCCAAGATCAACCAGTTGCGCTCCCGTTACATTCGGGCTCTGTTTGCCTGGAAAGGGGAAAAACTGTATCCGGATGCCAATCGGACCATTCGTTTTACTTACGGGGATGTGCGGGGCTACCGCCCCAGGGATGCCGTGCTCTATTTGCCTCGGACAACCCTTTCCGGCGTGGTGGAAAAACACACCGGCCAGGAACCGTTCAACGCACCGGCTAAATTGTTGGACCTGGCCCGGAGCAAGGATTACGGCGCATATATGGACCCGGCGCTCAAAGACGTGCCGGTCAATTTTCTGCACACCACCGACATTACCGGCGGAAATTCCGGCAGCCCGGTCTTAAACGGCAAAGGCGAGTTGATTGGCTGCGCCTTCGACGGCAATTACGAGGCCATTACCAGCGATTATCAGTTCGATCCCGAGATTACCCGAACCATCAGTGTGGACTCCCGCTACATTCTGTTTGTTCTGGACAAATTCTCCAATGCCCGGGAGCTGCTGAACGAGTTGCACATTGTGGGGAAGGAAGTTTCCGGGACCGGTGAGTGACGAAGTGGTGGGGCGCTCAGGTCTTTGCCAGGACCGAGTGCCCGCTTCCCCTGATGGTACCTGCGCCAAGGTTGGGTCGGGCCTGGCCTGGACTGGCCAGGGGATTCCCATCGGCACCCTGACGCAGGCAGAGAGAAGCGGTGAAAAGAGGAGTTGCCAATGACGGCGGCAGAGCGCATGTTTGCCCGTCCGGTATTAGAAGGGCAGGTGGCGGTGGTCACCGGCGGAGGCACCGGACTGGGATTGGAAATTTCCCGGCAGTTTTTGCTGCACGGGGCCAGTGTGGTGCTGGCCAGCCGCAGCGAGGAACATCTGGCTGCCGGTCAGGACGCCCTGAAAGCGTTGGGCGGATCCGTCATGACCTTTGCGCTGGATGTGCGGGACGTCCGCGGCATCGAAGCGCTGCGCGAGGCGGTTCTGGAGCGGTTTGGGCGGATCGACATTTTGGTAAACAATGCCGCCGGCAATTTTATCCGGCCCGCCGAAACATTGCCCATCAAGGGGTGGAACGCCGTCATCGACATCGTGCTCAACGGCAGTTTCTACTGCTCGCAGATCCTCGGGCAGCCAATGATTGAACAGAAAAGCGGGCGGATCTTGAACATCCTGGCCACCTACGCTTGGACGGGCGGCCCGGGCACCATTCACAGCGCCTGTGCCAAAGCCGGGGTTCTGGCCATGACGCGCACCCTGGCCGTGGAATGGGCGCGCTACAACATCCGGGTGAATGCGGTGGCCCCCGGTCCCTTCGACACCGAAGGGGCCCGCCAGCGGCTCTGGCCCACCGAATCCCTGCGCCAGGCCATCACCAGCGGCATTCCCCTGGGCCGCTTTGCCACCCCCGAGGAGGTGGCCCGCATCTGCCTGTTTCTGGTCTCCCCGTTTGCCGACTACCTGACCGGCGAGTGTGTGGTGGTGGACGGCGGGGCCTGGCTGGGCAAGGGCATTGGTAACATCGCCGCCAGGCTGGATGAACTGGATTCCTTGCTCGGCCCGCGGCGGGGAAAAGGGTGATTCGGCTCAACGAAAAATAGCGACCGCTTGAAGAGAGTTCACCGAATGTACAGGAGGTAAAGCCAGATGAAGCATCGCAATCCGATCCTCTGGGTGGCGCTGGGACTGGCCTTGCTGGCCTCTCCACTGCTGGCCCAGATGCAGCAGCAAGAACCCAAAAAACTGACCGTTGAGGCCATTTACCGGAAGCTCAATTTTTACCGCCAGTTGCCATCCGGCCTGCGGTGGTTGCCCCGCTCCGACCGCTTCTCTTACCTGAAACGGAACGAAAAAAATCACAGCCAGGAATTGTGGGTTCAGGAAGCAAAAAACGGAAAAGAAAAGCCGGTAGTGTCCAGCCAGGCCTTGCGCTACGTCCGCGAGCCCGGGGATACGGTGCAGGTTTCCCTGTTCCGTTACCAATGGCTGCCGGACGAATCCGGTCTCCTTCTGGTTTCCGACGGCGACCTGTGGTTGTACCGGCTCAAGGAAAAACAACTGAAGCCACTCACTCACACCGAAGCCAGCGAAGAGCAGGTTCAACTCTCACCCCGAGGCCGTTTTGTGTCCTTTGTTCGGGACTACAACCTGTATGCCATTGACCTGTCCACCGGCCAGGAAATTCAGCTGACCAGCGACGGACACAAGGACCTGCTCAATGGCAAACTGGACTGGGTGTATCAGGAAGAATTGGTCGGCAGGGGCAACTTTCGCGGCTATTTCTGGTCCCCGGACGAGCGCCACATTGCTTACCTGCAGTTCGACGAATCCCCGGTGCCCCAGTATCCGCTGGTGGACTGGTCTCCCTACCATCCGGATCTGGAGATGATGCGCTATCCGAAGGCGGGCGATCCCAATCCGGTGGTGCGGCTGGGCGTGGTGGATCTGCAAACCCGCCAGACCCGCTGGCTGGCCAACACCGGCGAGGACGACTCCTACATTCCACGGGTGTACTGGTTGCCGGATGGCCACGCTCTGGCCTACATACATCTGGATCGGTTGCAGCAACATCTGGCTTTCCGGCTGGTGGATCTGAACAGCGGCCAGACCAGGACGCTGCTGAGCGAGCAGGATGATGCCTGGCTGAACATCGGCGATTTCGTGTATTTTTTCAAAAAGAAGCCCTGGTTTATCTGGGGCTCGGAACGCACCGGCTTCCGCCACCTGTACCTGTACGACACCAGCGGGAAACTGGTCAGGACCCTGACCAGCGGGGACTGGATGGTGGATCGCCTGCTGAAGGTGGACGAGAAGCGGGGCTGGGTCTATTACACCTCCACACAAAAGGATTTGCGGGATCGGCAGGCTTACCGGGTAGGCCTTCAGTCCGGCCGCATCCAGATGCTGACTCGCCTGGAAGGCACCCACAGCCCGCGGTTCAGCGAGAGCGCCCGCTATTTTGTCGATTACTATTCCAATACCATGAAGCCGATCACGGTTAGCGTTCACCGTGCGGATGGCAAAGCATTGCGTACCCTTGTTGAAACCGGGGCCAGCCTGGCCACGGACTACCAGTTGGTGGAACCCGAGTACGGCACCTTTACCGGCAGCGATGGCACCGAATTTTACTATTCGCTGATCAAGCCGGCCGATTTCGATCCTTCAAAAAAGTATCCGGTTTTGATTTACACCTACGGTGGCCCTCACGGACAGGTGGTCCGCAAGGCTTTTGGCGGTAGCCTGTTCCTTTGGCACCAGTTGTTGGCTCAGCAGGGTTTTGTGGTCTTCAGTATGGACAACCGCGGCGCCTGGGGCCGGGGTCACAACTGGGAAAAAGTGATTTACCGGCACATGGGCCACCAGGAACTGGCCGATCAGCTCGAGGGGGTTCGCTTTCTGAAGTCGTTGCCTTATGTGGATCCCCACCGCATTGGCATCTGGGGCTGGAGCTACGGCGGCTACATGACCTTGTTTGCCCTCACCCATGCCGATGTTTTTCGAACCGGGATCTCGGTGGCCCCGGTCAGTGACTGGCGCAATTACGACACCATTTACACCGAACGCTATATGGGCCTGCCCGCGGACAACGATAAGGGCTACAGGGACAGTTCGCCAACCTTCGCCGCGGACAGCTTATCCGGAAAACTGCTGCTGGTCCACGGCACCTACGACGATAACGTCCACCTGCAGAACAGCATTCAAATGATCGATCGGCTGATTGATGCCGGAAAACAATTTCGCCTGATGGTCTATCCCGGGCAACGGCACGGGATCGCCGCGACCAGCGACCGGGTACACCTGTTTAACATGATGCTGGACTTTTTGAATGAAAACCTGAAAGGCGAGGGCGCTGTTTCTGAGTAATCCCCTGGCCCCGCCGGGTTTTTGATTCCCTAAGCGGGGCTGTCCGAGAAATAAAGCGAGTCGAATAGAAATACAAATAATTGGATTTGCAGTCTTTTCGGTATTAGGCGCTGCCAACAATTCTTTGTCTAAACAATGCGGCGGTTTTAGCAAAGTAACTGGCCCTGTCTGCCTTTATTTGTAAGGAACTCACCCCCTTCGCCCCCTCTCTTGTAAGACAGGGGGCCGGGGGGTGAGTTGACTTAAGCCTGATGCCAGGGAAACAGTTTTTTGAATAAAAATGCATTGGTTTTGACTATTTGGACAGCCCCGGTATCGTTTTTTAACAGGTTTAGCATGCATTTGCCCACCCGTTTACTTTTGTGCTCCATTCTTCTTTAAAACAGTCGATAAATCAATTGCAGTTTCTGGAACCGGTGCCCGGTCGTTTGAGTTAACGGCGGCACGCAGCGAATCGGAGCAGGACCATGCTGAGAAAACTCATTTACATCCTTCTGTGGTTGGTTTTGCTTTCCCCCCTGTGGTCCTGGCTGGTCTGGTTTCTCTCCCCGGCGCAGCCGCGCAGAGTGGTGGTGGTGGACAAAACCGTGTTGAATCCCTCGGCTCGGGAGCATGCTGCGTTTTTCTGGATTTTGAAGCATTTGAAATGGACGCGTCCAGACGGGAAGTTTTACGATCCCGCTGTTGATTACCTGGGTTTTTTCCCGGGAGAAAATTTTCTTTACGAGGTTCACGATCTGGATAGTTTATCGGTAGCGGCAAGGGACTCGCTGGCCGAGCAAACCGATCTGGCTTATTTTACCGACACCTATGGCATTTACACGCTGGAGTGGTACAGGGGAACCGAAGTGACCGAGCGGTCCAGCCTGATTTACGGGGGACTGAGCCAGGCCGATGTGCAATTTTTGCAGCACCTGTATCGTCAGGGCAAGCCTATTGTGGCCGAGTTTAATTTTCTGGCCTCGCCAACCCCGGCATCGGTGCGGGCGGCGGCGGAGGCTCTGTTTCAGTTCCACTGGAGCGGGTGGACCGGGCGATATTTTAACTCGCTGGATTCCCTGAGCAATCCCGAGCTGCCGCGCTGGGTCGTCCGGCTGTACAAAAAGCAACACAACGGGCAGTGGCCGTTTACCCGAGGCGGTGTGGTCTTTGTGCATTTAAATGAGACCATTGTGATTCTGGAAGATGAGCGAGACAAACCGGAGGGGCCGCCGGTCATTGAGACAGACGACGCCTTTCGCCGGAAGGTCCATCTGCCGGCAGAAATCGTCTATCCTTACTGGTTCGATATCGTGGAGCCGGGTGCTCTCTACGAGGTACCTGCCCATTACCGAATTGCCACCATGCCCCGGGGAGATTCCTTGCTGGCCCATTACGGCATTCCCGGGCGTTTCCCGGCGGTGCTGCTGTCCCGCCAGCCGGAACAGCCCATTTTTTACTTCGCCGGCGATTTTGCCGACAACCCGATTACGGTCAACTTTTTTGCCAAACTCTGGGGAATCGAACGGGTGGCCGGCTGGGTTCTGGCCTCCAACAATCCCATGGATCCGCAGAATTTTTTCTGGCGCTATTATTTGCCTTTAATGACCCACATTTTGACCGAAAAAATTCACTGGCCCAGCCGATGAATTGGTAATTGAGTGAAGCCGCCCGATCGCGGCGAACCGGGGGAGAAAATTTGGATTGAATTTCCGGGCAGTTCGGTCGATGATGGGAGTTGAAACGTTAAATTTAAAGGAAGTTTGGACATGTTGATTAGAACCATGCGAGCGTGGATTGCGCTGTTTTTGGTTTTTTGTCTGCCTGTTCTGGGGTGGGCCCAGCGGATCAATTCGGACGCGCTGTTTGCCGAGGCCAGGCAGGCTGCGCGGGCAGGAGATCGGCAGCGTGCGCGGGCCCTGTGCCAGCAGATTCTGGATGCCAAGCCGGCTTATCACGAGGTGCGGGTGTACCTGGGGCGCCTCTACGCCTGGGACAAACAGTACGATGCCGCCTGGGAGCAGCTTTCCCGGGTGCTTTCCGAGCGGCCCGATTACAAAGAGGCCCTTTCCGCTCTGACCGATGTCGCCCTGTGGTCCGGTCGTTATGCGGATGGGCTGAGGGTGGTCGATCAGGCGTTACGCTATTACCCCAACGAGGACGAGTTTCTGATCAAAAAAGCGCGATTGCTCATCAAGCTGGGCAACCCAAAGGAGGCCGCCAGGCAACTGATCTATGTGTTGGAGCGCAATCCTTCCCATCCGGAAGCATTAAAGTGGCTCCATTCGGTGCGCTCCAGCGCCCGGTTGAACAAGTTTTCGCTCTACTATGTGGCCGATGTGTTCGATCGCGGCACGCGAGCCTATGGTCCCTGGCACCTGGTTTCCGCCGAACTTTCCCGCCGATTGCCCTTTGGATCGGTTTTTCTGAGAACCAACTATGCCCATCGGAAATTCGGCACCACGCCCAAGGAGGGCTTTCAATTCGAAATGGATGCCTATCCTAAAATTGCCCGGGGGATTTATTTTTACCTGAACGGCGGATATTCTTCCAGTTCGGTGTTTCCCGATACGCGCCTGGGTGGCGAATTTTACCTCAGTGTGGGTCATGGGTTTGAGGCCTCGGCCGGCCTCCGTTACCTGAACTTCGGCAGCAGCGATGTCACCATCTACACCGGAACGATCGGCAAGTATTACAAAAGTTTCTGGTTCAGTGTGCGGCCGTTTGTTACCCCGAAAAATGCGGGAACTTCCTTTTCCATGCAGTTTCTCATTCGCTGGTACTTCGGGAATGCGGACAGCTATGTCACCCTTTCCAGTGGTGCAGGATCGACCCCGGTGGAAGTGGATACCCAGGCGGAACTCCAGCGACTCAATTCCCAGAAGCTGGGCCTGAACTGGCAGCATCTGTATCGGGGCGGCACCATTGTGAAGCTGGGGGCGTCCTACGAGTACGAAGAATTTCGTCCTAACGAATTCGGCAAACGCTACACATTTACTGTGAGCTTACAACAACGCTTTTAACACAAGGGTTGGAGGCCGTTTTTTCCTCAATATAGTGCGCGTGTTTCTCCTTTCTCAACTCTGGACTCACAGACAGGGCTGCAACCGAATGCTGATGA
>RFHE01000119.1 GCA_003696445.1 Calditrichota bacterium
GCCCCATCGGTTAGCCATGCGCAGCAACCGGATGCGATTCGACTGAAGCCGATGTACCCCAACCCCTTTAATCCTACCACGCTTGTGGAATTTGAGTTACCCAGGCCGAGCCGTTTAAGGCTGGTCATTTACAATGCCCTGGGCCAGCAGGTTCGGGTGTTGGCCGCCGGTCAATTCCGCGAGGGGATTCATCGCTTGCGCTGGGATGGCACCGATCAGTTCGGCAACCAGCTCCCCACCGGGATGTATTTTATCCGCCTTTCCACGAAAACAGGGATTCAGCGCACAAGGTCGGTGTTGCTGTTACGCTGACGCAAGCTGGAAAAACGGTTTTATGTGTGGAAATAAAATTTTATTTTGCAGCAGATCAAACCCAAAAATGGAGGCCCCATGAAGCGTTTGCGTCCCCTCTGGATCTTTAGTTTTTTGTTACTGTTTACTATCCTGGCTTTTGCGCTTACCCTGGCCAAAGCCAGCCTGGAAGAACTAACCCGCGAATCGGTGATTATTGCCCACGGCCGGGTGGTTGGTCTGGAAGCCCGGTGGGAAAATCCTTCCCATACGGCCATCGAAACGGCGGTGCGTTTTCAAGTGGACGAATATTTGAAAGGGTCCGGGCCGGCCGAACTGGAAGTGGTGCAGATGGGTGGCCGGATTGGGGATTTCGGCGACGTGGTCCCCGGAACGCCTCACCTGGTGAAGGGCCAGGAACTGGTTCTGTTTCTCCAGTCCAATCGGGGAAAACTGGAAATCCATTCCATTGCCCTGGGCTGCTTCCGGGTCATTACTAAAGAAGACGGAAGCAAATATGTGATGAACGATCTTCGTAACATTAATCTGGTTGACCCGGAGACGGGTAGGGAGATCCAACCGGAGGATGCACTAACCTATCTCCCGCTCCACACTTTCTTGAGCCAGGTTCGGGCACTGGTCGAGAAGAAATAATTTGTGACCTAGGCGTATTGGCCCAGGCCTCCGGGCACCGCCCCTCCAGCTCGGAAGGGTGAAAAACAACCGATTGTGCAGATTAAACAAGGAGAGTATTCCATGCCTTTTCGTTCACCAGGTGGTTCCAGAAAAAGTTTGGTGCTTTTGTTCCTTGCCGGTTTGCTCATCTATTCCTTTTGCATATTAACCAGCAGCCAGGGATTTTTTCGGCGCTATCTGGATTCGGACATACCGTTTGTTTACAAGATCAACAATACCGCCCCGTCCAATTTCATCGCCATGATCGATTCTGGGGCGCAGGTCTGGGAGGATGTTCCCTCTTCCTACTGGGAATTTGAAAACGGCGGACTGACGGCCGCTAACGACGACATTCGGGATGGCATTAATCTGGTTTTTTTCGATTTTCAAGGGATCAACTTTGCTCCTGGAACCAACACCATTGCCTTCTCGCGCACTTGGACTCAGGGCAGCGGTTCCAGTTTTCATGCCGTGGAATCCGACCTGATTTGGAATGCTCGGGATTTTCCACCCAGTCCAACAGGAGCCCCCGGGCAGCAGGACCTGTGGAGCACCATGTCCCACGAATTTGGTCACCACCTGGGGCTTGGCCACCAGGGTTCTCCCGGCGGCCCGCCCGGCTGTGGAGAAACCATTCAGGCTGCCACAATGTACGGACTCTCTTCAGCCGGGGATACCTCGCATCGCTATCTCCATATTCACGATATTGCCGGCGTGTCGGTGATCTATCCTGTGTGGAAAATAAACGGTACCGTCTCTGCCGCCCCGTTTAACGTGCCGATCGAGAATGCCGCGCTCACCGCCGATCATCTCTTTGCGGCAACGGTAGGTGGAGTGGAGTCGCCTCAATCCGGCGTTTTCGAGCGGCCTGGTTACGTGCACAAGACCCTGTTTACCGATGCCAACGGGGCTTACAGTGCAACGGTGATCCGGCGGAGTTTCTGGCTCACGGCCTCCTATTTTGGCTTTCAGAGCGACTCCCAACTGGTTCAGTTCGGCCCGCCGGGAGGCATTGGGCAAACCCAGACGCTTACCGTGGATTTTTCCCTGCAGCCCAGCCCCGTCACCACCATCAGCGGTACACTGGTGGATTCGGTAAGCACAGCACCCGTCTCGGCCCGAATTGAACTGTGGGTGACTTCGGACAAGCCCGGGGCCCCCACCGATACGGTGTTCCAGGATACCACCACCAGTGCCAGCGGGCAGTTCAGTTTTACCGTGCCGGCGGACGAATCCTACCTGCTAGTAATTCACCCGGTAGTCCCTTATCCTGTGCAAACGGTGGCGGTCAATCAACTGCCGGCTTCCGGCGTGGATTTGCTGATTAAAACTGCTCCCAGTCAGGTGCTGCTGGTCAACGACGATGTGGATGAGCAATGGGAATCGATCTATCAGCAGGCGCTGGAAGCCAATGGGATGAGCTATTTTACCTGGCGAACCAGCGAGCTGGGCATCCCGGATACGGCGGTATTCAAGCTGTTCCCTACGCCCAATTTCATGATCTGGTACACCGGCGATGCCGACACCGCGGTTCTGAATGCTGCCGAACAACAGGCGCTGGTTGAATTTCTTCAGCGGGGTGGGCGCCTGTTCTTATCCGGGCAAAACATCGCCGAAACCGACACCGGCGGCGTGCTGCTGGCCGGCCTGCTGGGGGTCAGCTTCGACAAAAACATTGTGCCACCCCGAATCCGCGGGGTGACCGGCGACCTGCTGGGGGATGGACTGGTGCTTTCCTCGGTGGGCGGCGCCAATAATCAAGGCTCCAAGGACGCGTTCTTGTTCGATTCCACCCGCGCACGGTTGAGTTTTTTTTACGGGAATTCCCCACTGGGCAATGCGGGCATCCGTGCCGAGGACGCCCAGCAGGGCTGGAAGTTGGTGTACCTGGGCTTTGGGTTCGAGGGCATTAACAACGACAATGGGTTGCGAAACCAGCTTCTGGGACGCATTTTGAGCTGGTTTTCCGGCACGGTAACCGGGCTGGAAACGCCTGGTCCCGATGATCGGACCCTTTTGAGCGGGCAGTACCGGTTGCATCCCAATTATCCCAATCCCTTTAATCCAAACACAACCATTGTGTTTTCCCTGCCCAGAACCGATCGAGTGCGTGTGGCGATCTTTAATGCCCTGGGCCAACGGATTCGGGTGCTGAGAGATGCACTATTTCCTGCGGGGATTCATCGAGTGCGCTGGGATGCCACTGATGCCCTGGGGCGTACGGTGCCCACCGGCATCTACCTGGTTCAAATGCGTACCGAAAGCGGTTTCCAGGCGACCAGGAAGATCATGTTTTTAAAATAACAGTTCGGTTGCGTGTTTCAAACTTGTGCGGGGTCTGGGGGCTTCGAACTTTGTCCTCTGGCCCCGCAAGTCTTTGAATCATTGGTTGAATTGATGGGCTTCCAGGTTCGAAAAGAATCCAAAAATTTGTCCCCCTCTTGCCAAACTGTTTTGCACCGGGTAAACTTACAGACCGCCCGGTGCAGGCCATCCCTGGCCAGGAGGAGCCGGTACAATCTCTGGTGGTTTTGTGCGGATGAAGCGGGTTTCTGGCCATTTAACCATTCATCGAATTGGGCCTGCCATGCCTGGGGTAATGAAACACAAACATTTCAGAAGGAGGTTTTTTATGGCTACTGGTAAGTCTAATCGGGGGTGCGAACTTCCCCGGTTTAATAGGCGGAACCGTTGTTATCCCCTTATGTTGGTCCTAGGAGTATGGGTGCTTTTCCTCTGGCTGGGCAGTGGTTCAGGATATGCGCAGAATTATTTTCAGGGGCCGGACAGTGGCTCGGTGAGCGGTGGTGTGCCGGTCTCCACCGAAGAATTTTTGGGAAAAGGCCAGCCCAGCGGTAACCCTCGGGTCATGCCGCCCCACACCCAGGGTGAACAAGATTATTTACCGGATGGACTGAATCAGTTCTGGGCACCCCCACAAGTTCAACCGATTGTGGTTATCGATCCTTCCGCCAGGGCCAGTAGGTTCAACGAAGCCAACCAGCTTGCGCCAGGGCTCTACAAAAGCTTTACCGGCTTGGATATGACCAATTCCATTCCTCCCGATCCACACATTGCAGTTGGTCCCAACCATATTATTGTGGCTGTAAACACGCAATTTGCCATCTACGACAAAGCCGGCAATCGGCTCGCCGTGTTCAATGCCGATTCTTGGTTTAACAACTTAGCCCCCAATTTAAACCCATTTGACCCCCAAGTAATTTACGATCATTTCAGCGGCCGCTGGGTTCAGGTCTGGGTTGGAGGGGACCTGACTACCGAGGCCTTTTTTCTGATCTCTGTGTCCGACGATGACAACCCATTCGGTAACTGGTGTAACTATGCCCTACCGGGAAATCAGAACGGTTCCACACCAACCACCAATTGGAACGATTTTCCCAAGTTGGGCTACGACTCGCTGGCCATTTACCTTACCGCCAACATGTTTCGTTTTGCCGGCGGCTACGATTACCCCAAACTTCGCATCATCGCTAAGGACGATCTTTACGATTCCAACTGCGGTCCGGTGGGTTGGGTCGATTTCTGGAATCTGCGCGACCCGGTAAATTTGCAGACCAGCCCCACGGCCATTCCAGTGCCCAATATTACCTACACGCCAACGGATACCAGTTACATGGTGGGGGACAGTCCCTTTCAAACCGGGACGTTTGTGACCCTGTGGAAAATCATCGACCCGGTAGGGAACCCCACGCTGGAAGCAGTTAACCTGCCGGTTTCCTCGCGCCGGGCGCCCCCTAATGCCAATCAGCTGGGAGGCGGCAGCCCACTCATCGAAACCGGAGGCAGGCGGTTCCGAACCGCTCCGGTTTATCGCGATGGTGAGTTATGGGCCGTACATAGTGTGGCCGGTGGTTTTAATAATGCCTTCTCTTTCATCCGTTATTTGCGCATTCAACCAAGCGGTAACAAAGTTCTGGAGGAAGTGATTTACGGTTCGGATGGTTTCTGGTATTTTTACCCGACCCTCATGCTGGATCGGCAGAAGAATGTGTATGTTGGATTCAGTCGAAGTTCGCTGAACGAATATGCAGGCGCCTGGTACACAGGCCGGCGGGCCAGCGATCCGCCCGGACTGGCGCCCAGCCAGGTTCTGCAAAGCGGTAAAGGCAATTACGTGGTCACCTTTGGAGGCTCCCGAAATCGCTGGGGGGATTACCAGGGCATCGCTTTGGACCCGGTAAACGAACAGGTCTGGTTACTTCTGGAATACGCAGCCGCTCCTTTCAACCGATGGGGTACCTGGATTGGCGACCTGACTTACAAGCACATTGCTCATGGTCAGGTTCTGGCCAGCGACACCGGCCTGCCGCTGGAGGGAGTAAAATTTGAATTGCTGGAATCCGGCATGAAGCGGGTAACCGATTCCACAGGCACCTTTCAGTTCGGCTCCCCGGAGGATACGGTGCACCTGTCCTTCTCCCGCTTTGCTTACCGGGATACGACGGTAGAAGTGGTGCTCTCGCCCAATCCACCCGATTCGCTGCAAATTGCATTGTTACCGGAATTGCGCTCTACCCTCAGCGGCCAGCTTACCGATAGCCTCACCGGCCAGGGAATCGTGGCCGTGCTGCAGTTTTTTGCCCAGGGCGATCCTACCGGCGGGCCGTTTGCTGTGGATACCACGGACAGCAACGGTAACTTCAGCGTCAATACCATTATCGGCACCTACGATATCACCATCGATCCTGTCTCGCCTTACCCGTATAGCGAA
>RFHE01000120.1 GCA_003696445.1 Calditrichota bacterium
CTACTGCCCTGCTCCAGGTTCCAGGGATTGCGGGTTTTTCCGCCGAACCAGACATCGCCCCAGGCCAGGGCGCCCAGCGAGAGTTTGGCCACCAGCACAGCGCCCGCTTCTTCCAGCTTCTTCACCACCGTAGCCGTCTCATCAATCACCTGATCGCGGTAAGGCATGGCGCCCCAGGTGGTGGGATACCCGGCCACAGCCAGCAGGTCCTTTGCACCAAAGGGAATGCCGTGCAGCGGGCCCCGGTAATGACCGGCCGCAATCTCTTCATCGGCGCGGCGCGCCTGCTCCAGCGCCAGATCCTCGGTCAGCGTGATCACACACTTCAACTTGGGGTCGTACTTCTTCAGCCGGTCCAGATAGAGGCGGGTCAGCTGGGTGGAGGTGACCTGCCGGGTGCGGATCAGTTCGGCCAGTTGGCGCACCGAGTAGTACGCCAGATCCTCGAACCGCTCCGGCATCTTGACCTCCGGTGCCGGACCCCAACGAATGGGTCGCTGCTCCGTGTCGAAGGTTTTCCCCACCGGTACCGGATTGAACTGCAGGGCCGGGGGCACCGCATTGTTCAGGGGATGCTCCCGAATTTGCTGGTAACTTTTGACCAGATCGCGCACGTTTTCCAGCAGGGAATCCCGCTCGGCATCGGAAAAGTGCAAGCCGATCAGCTTCTCCGCCGCCGCCACCACCTGCCGGGTAATGGGTGAAACGTGCTGGCTCACCTGTACAAAAGCCAGAATGAGCACACACAGCACCAGCAACGATGCCGTCTCAATGAGAAATCGATTGGGCTTTTGCATCTGCAATCACTCCTTTTTCATCCATCTCTGGCCGAAAGTTACCCGATCCCGGAGAATTAGCCAACAGGGTACCCCATGTGGTTCTCCAGCAGGCTGAATACTTTGTCGGAATGGCCTCGCGGCAGGCGAATCCACAGGCTCCGGATTAGTGCTTCACAACCTGCTGGTATTGGGTCGAATTGAATTATTACACCTGGCCAAAACAGCCGGAACCCAGCGAGGTACAACTTTACTCAAAAACCCAGGCCAAAGGAATGGAGAGTTTCCCCAGCTCAAGGCACCAGTCAGCTGGACTGACTTGTAATCGACCATTAGGGGCCTAAATAGTTGAGAATGATGTATTTTGATTCAAATATTTGCTTCTCGGGTGCCAGGCCTAAATCAACTCACCCACCCTACCCTTTCTTGTCAATGGACAGTCCTAAGCGACAAACAAGTATTCCTCTAAGTAGAGCAAGTCAGCGGGGGATTGGCCTACCGGCAAGGTAAGGGGTTGTCTAAAAAGAAAAGCCTATTGAATATACTTGCGAATATTTGCATGTACTCGTTTGTATTAACAGGGTGCTTTCACTTGCGGTTTTTCAACCAAACACGGCAATTTAGGCAAAACCAACAGCCTTGTACCCCTTTATTTGTAAGGACATCACCCCCTTCGCCTCCTCCCTTGCAAGAGACGTGGTTGAGGGGTGAGTTGACTTAAGTCCCGTGCAAGAGAAACAGTCGTTTGCATAAAAATACAGCAATTAAACCTTTTTGGACAACCCCAGCGTTAAAAAAATCAGAAAAACGAGAAGGCAATGCGCAACCAGGAAAGGTTTCAGCCAATCTGTGTCTTTAACCCCTTGCAAGCGTAAGAAGAAATTTGTTCTGTTGGACGACAGCCGAATTTCACCCCCACTCAGGGCAGCAGCACCATTTTTCTTACCCTGGCTTCGCCGGCCGCTTCCAGGCGGTACAGATACACGCCGGCGGCCACCCGGCGTCCGCGGGCATCGGTACCATCCCAGCGCACCTGGTGCACGCCGGCAGCCAGGGCACCGTCCACCAGCGTGCGCACCAGTTGCCCCAGGGCATTGAACACCTGCAGGCGCACCGGACCGGACCGGTTCAATTGAAAGCGAATGACTGTTGAAGGATTGAACGGATTGGGCACATTCTGAAATAGTTCGAAGCGAACCGGCTGCGGTCCATCGTCGTCGATGCCGGTGAGCAGCAACAGACTATCGATGGTGCTGATAATTTCGTTGGCTGTCCCCGCAGGGTCGGCGGAGGTCTCCTTGGTGTAGCGAATGACCTGATTCTGATCCACCACCACATTCCAGTCCACGTTGACCCCATATGCTCCGCCGGTGGAACTGGCCTGCAGCAGGAGCGGATAGGTGACCCCGGTGGGCTGCTTGAAGTTGACCAGCACCTGAGCCGCACTGCCGTCCCAGACATCCAGCCCGAGGACCACCACATCGGGATTGTTGATGTAGATCTGATGAATCTGCTCGGTAATGGGGCCGAACACAATGCAGGGCGGGCAATTGTAACCGAAAAAGTACAGATAGACCACCTTCCCGGCAAAATCGGACAGGGAGATCTGACCATTCTCCAGCGAGTTGTGGGTAAACGGCGGCGCGGGGTCCCCTACCCCCTGGGCCAGTGCGTTCAGCGCCACGGCGAGAAACAGCAGGGCAGCACAGATCGTCTTCCTGAACATGAATACCTCCAGCGGTATGAACTGCGTTAATATTCCGGCGGCACCGTTCGGCGTCTGTAACCCAGCCCACTAAAAGCGGGTATTAATCCGCAGCTCTGCGCCTCGAAAATCCAGCACCTCGTAGCAGATGCCCGAGGTACAGTTGGTACCGCCCCGGCGCTCGCCGGCGAAAAAGGCCACCGACTGGCCGGAGCCCATCTGCAGGCCCAGCACTACCCCGAACCAGTTTCGAGCCCGGGACTCCAGTTCCGGCGTATCGGGATTGTCGGTGTAAGCGATATCGGTGCTGCGCTCCCAGACGATGCCGCCGGAAAAATGGGGCGCGCGGGCCAGGGTGAGGTTCAAATAGGAATTGGTGGCCCGGCCAAATCCGGAAATCGGGCGCTCAAAGGTCTGTAGTTCTACATCAAGGATGGTGCTCCACCTGTCGTTGAAGGCGTATTCCAGAGCCGCGCCGCCGGTATGGCGGTTGTTTTCCAGCTTGAGCGGTTCTTCACTGAAGTCGTAAAAAGCTCGCAGAGTAGCCGAGGCGTTTATCGTCCAGTCCAGCTCGTTGTAGTGCTCTTTGAACAGCGGCTCCCGATTGCCCAGGCGGTTGCGAGCCCGGGTCACGTTGAAGGTGGCCGACAGGTTGGGACGAACCGACCAGAACAGCTCCACCTGCCAGCCGGTTTCGTGACTGGGAACCAGCACATGGGTGCTCCGGTTGGCTAGCTGAAAGGTGTGCTCGCGGATGAGCGGCGGCGGATCGTTGAACCCCAGAATCAGATTGTTGTAATCCTTGATTTCCGCGCTCAGGCCAATGGGCCCGATGGACCAACTGAAGCCGCCGTAGAGCCCGTGGGTGTACTCATCGGATAGGGAGAAAAACGGGCCCGCATCGTCGGTCCGGCGCAAAAACTCCACATACAGCTGGCTTCCGGCGGGAAGATTGGCCGAGAGATGGAGGGCGCCATAACGGCGGGTGTCTCCATTCAGCTCGGATCGCAGCCAGCTGCCACCCAGCGAGGTGAAGCCCAGGGGAACCCAAAGGTCGGCACCCAGCAGGGTCTCCGGCCGGCGCACGCTGCGGTCGAAGGTGGGGGGAAATTGATTGTCCAGCGGCTTGGCCCAGATGAGCCTCGCCTCGCCCAGCACCCCGCTGTAACGCAGGCGCAGCCCATCCAGATCCCGATAAAAACTGTAGCGGGTGCGGTGCTGGGTGCTCTCCAGGATGGCGCCCGGTATCTTGAAGCCGCGCAAGAGCAGTCCCCTGCCGAACATCTCGTAAAAGTTGCCTGCCGTCAGGGTCAGGGCCCCGCGGCGGTACTCCAGCGACCGATGCTGAAGCTGGGTGTAGCGCTGCCCGGACACGTCCTTCTGGAAGGTCTCCACCCCCAGCTGAACCGTCCAGTTGCGCCAGGAAAAACTGGCCTCGGAGAGCTGGTAGTACGAAAACTGGTCGCTGGGCCGGGTGCGCGGCAGGTTCCCCACCTGCACCTCCGAGAGCTGGTTGAAGTAGTTAAACTCCACCTGCCCGAAGAGCAGGCCCACCAGCGCCAGTAAACAGAGCAACGCTTTACTGCTCATTCCCCCCGCCCGATTGGTTCAGGAGTTTGTCCAGAAACCGAGTGAGTTCGGTTTCGTCGCCCGGTCGATACCCTTCGTGAAAATACCGAATCTCTCCGGTGCTGTCCACCACCAGCAGGGTAGGCACCGCCTGAATGTGCAGGGCATCCATGAGTTCGTTGTTGGGATCCAACAACACCGTATAGCCGATCCCCAGTTGCCGCACCAGGGGAGGCACCTTACTCAGGTTACGGGGACTGTCCACATTTACGCCGACCACAGCCACCCCTTTTGAGGCATACTGTTGATGAATTTTTTCCAGATGTGGAATCATGCGCAGGCAGGGCTTACACCAGGTCGCCCAGAAATCCACCACGGTGAGCCTGGGGCCCCTAACGTCCTCCCAGCGCTGCCAGTGGTTTTTCAGGTCTTTAAGCCGAAATTGGGGCATGCGGCTGGCCGATAGGAGCAGGACCACCAGGAGCAGCGTCAAAAGCCATGCTCCGAGCCGGTGCAGACTGTTTCGTTTACGCACAAAGGCAGGAAAACATGGCATGGCACACAGCCCCCAGTAGGTTTGTGATTTCAGAAACCGGGCTAAATTAAGCTGCAAAGTGGGGTCCAGCAAACACCTACCAGAATTGGTACCGTTTTGTGGCCTAAGCAATCAAATCAGGCGTCAGGTGTGGTGCTGGGTTGCGGGGGGCGGCCATCAGATGTTCTGGGGACTAGCCTGCCAGCCGCATGC
>RFHE01000008.1 GCA_003696445.1 Calditrichota bacterium
CCGATGCCCACATGAAACACCAGATTCAAAACCGTCCAGAGCACCGTTTTAAACAGAAAATACCAGAAGCTGCCCTCGCTGAGCACGGCCAGGTAATTGTGCAGTCCGGTAAGCCGCCAATTGTAGAAATGGGTTAATTTCAGGTTGGAGAAGCTGATGACCACATTGTAGATGAACGGATAGAGCACCACCAGGGCCATGACTAGTAGCGCCGGCCCAGTGTACAGATAGGCCAGAACGCGCGGGTCGTTCAGCGCTCGGGACAACCTACTTTCGGTGCTCATCCGTTTTTGCATGTCAGCCTCGCTGCCTCAGCGGTTCTCCCGGATCAGTTTTTCGGCCAGGGCTTGCATTTTTCGGGCAGCCTCGGCGGGGGTGTAACGGCCCGAGAAGATGCCCTGATAGGCCGGCCGCATGGCATCCCAGATCCAGCGCAATTCGGTAAACACCGGCATGGGGCGCCCCACCAATAGCTGATCGTAACTGGCGCGCCACAGCTCACTGCTGCGCAACACCGAATCCTGCAGGGCCACCTTGCGCGAAGGGATCAGATTAAAGGCGCGGGCAAACTCCAATTCTACTTTATCCGAGGTTAAAAAACGCACCAGCTCCACTGCAATGCGCAGTTCTTCTCCCTTTAGGTTCACATTAATCATGTAGCCCAGCGGCGAAACCATGGGCGTGGGCCACAATCCGGTCTGATCGATGCGTGGAATGCGGGCCAGCCCGATGTCGATACCGGCTTCGGTGTAGGTGGACCAGGACCAGGGGCCGTTGATGATCATGGCCGCCCGCCCGTCTTTAAACAGGGCATTGGCCGTTTCGTAATCGGCTTCCCGGGGAATAATGCGCTCCTTATGAGCCAGATCGTAAATGAACTGGGCCGCCTGCACCACTGCCGGGGTATCCAGTGTAGGGTTACCCTTCTCGTCCACAATCCAGCCGCCAAATCCTCCAATGAAGGGAATTACAAAATACGGTTCAATGTAATTCCACACCAGAGCATAACGCTCCGGCCAGCCGTCACCGTCCTCGTCGCGAGCAAATTTACGCCCCCAGGCAATTAATTCGGACATGGTCTTTGGAGGCGTCTGCAAATACTTTTTGTTGTAAACCAGGCAAAGATGGTTGCCAATGCGATCGGCAATCTGATACAAATGCCCATGAAACCAGGTGTTGGCTGGAAAGGGGTCGGTAAGGAAACTGTCCAGAAAGGCCTGTGAAAAGAGGTCCTCCAGCGGCCGGACGACTTTCAAATCGGAGAAAGGCCCGACATTGTCGCTGGGGCAATGAACGACCTGCGGCCCTTTACCGGCCAGCGCGGCAATGATGTAATTGGTGCGCAGTTGCTCGGTTTCGTAAAAAAGTTCCTTGAACTGGTAGCGGGGATAGCGCCGCCCGAATTCGTTGAGTTTTTCCTGCAGCTTGGCCCGCTCCACCGGCCGGAGCTGAGACCAGACGATGAACCGTTTTTGCGCGTGCTGCTGGCAGCCGGCGCTAAAAATAAGCAATATGCCCAGCAGTACGGCAAGGCCTTTGCGCTTGAAAATTCTATTGGTAATCATCCAAATTTAGCTGTATTCAGCGGCCTTCAGCCCTATCTCCCGGACAGGTGGGCTTACACCGGCAGGTGTTTCACCCGGAACAGGGCGGCCCGGCCGGTTGGTGCTCTACTGCCACGTTGGCAAAAAACTGTTCCCATTCTTGGAAAGCAATCGAAATGGGAGATAGAAAAAATCGAGAAGAGGCCTGAGGGAACAGACCTCTTCTCGCAACAAGAACAACAGAAGGCCGGTTATTTCATTAAAATCATTTTGTGCGTTTCGGTGAAGTTGTTGGCCTTCAGACGGTAAATGTAAACGCCGGAAGCCAGTTCGCGACCGGCATCGTCCCGTCCATCCCAGACCACATTGTGCACACCCGGGGCCACCCGGCCGTTCACCAGGGTGCGAACCTTTTGGCCCAGCAAGTTAAACACTTCCAAACGGACGTCGGCCGTGCGAGTGAGTGCATAGGAAATGGTGGTCGAAGGATTAAACGGATTGGGATAGTTTTGGAACAATTTGTAGGACTCGGGCACATCCAGCGATGCCGGATCGTTAATGCCCACCGGTGCACCGCACTTGGGCGAACCGTAACTCCACACCGAGGTGTAAAGCGTATCCTGCTCGCCGAATTCGTCGCAATGACGCGCTCCGGAGGTTTTCACATTCTCCTGATGGTTTTTGGCAAAACCGGCTTCGTTATCATGGGCGTTGATGCCGTATTTGTAGGTAGGAATGGCCGAAGCACCGGGCAGGAAGGTCAGGGTAATCGACCAGACGCTGTCGCCGGCGGCCATGTCCCCATTCACGCCGTCGTCGTTCATTTTTAGTGGCAAAATCAGCGAGGGGTTGTTCAGGTTGTCCCATACCCAGACCAGATCGGGCTGCACGCCTTGGCCGGAGGAACCGGCGATGAGCACCGAATCGATACTGGTTTCCACTGCTCCAGAGGGTGCCGCCGAAATAATCTGCCCATTAATGGCCAGGAAGGCATAGGCCGGTCGCATATCTACTTCCATAATCACGTCGGTGGTATCCAGGAACACGAGGTCTGGGGTCACGTCGTTCCAAAAAACCGTATCCAGAACCAAATCGGGCACGCCGTTACCGTCCAGGTCCTGCTCGTTCCCGGTCACGGTGAAGCTCCGGTTGCCGCCACCGGTGGAGAGAGGCTCTTCCCAATTGGTCTGCCCACCGTGATTGTGGGTGTACTTGTAGCCAAATGTTTTCGGAGCCGCGACCTGGCTGATGAGAAATTTGCCCTGATACAGGTCCGGATCAAAAATATTCGGAGCCAGGTTCCAGCCGCCGCTCCAGCCATTGAAATCGCC
Organism: Calditrichota bacterium; assembly: GCA_003696445.1. GTDB lineage: Bacteria > Calditrichota > Calditrichia > RBG-13-44-9 > J042 > J042. Next base: position 2,876 of record RFHE01000008.1, read on the forward strand.
CCGTACGTCCAGGATGTCGGTGGTCGGATCGAAGAAGCCAAACTGGATCTGCACACCCATATTGCACTGGAAGGTGACCTCGACGTCCATGCCACCCGGGTTGTCGTCCCAGAAGACCACCGGCAACGTCTGAGGCCCGCCGGCCACCTCGGCCTTCCGGTTTGGAATACTCTCCCAGACCACACTGCCATCGTTCTTCAGCATCACAAATTTGTACTCGATGGTGTCCCCCGCATTAAATCCAGCCGGCCCGACATCGAATACGCCCACAAAAATGGAATCGTTATCGGCGTCGGTCAGCAGCGGATCGGCTCCAGTCCAACCGTTGAAATTGCCGCGGACCACCACCGAATCCACCTGGGGATTGAAATTCCCCGCCTCCATCTGCACGCTCATATCGACCTGAAAGGTGATGGGGTTTTGCGCCATCGCCAGGCCGACGAGCAGTGCCAGTGTGGCCAGCGCCATCACCAGAACACTAACTCTCTTACCCATGGCTGCCTCCTTTAATTAAGGTGATTGGTTTATGTTACCAGTGCTCTAAAAACCGAGCAAAATGGTAAACTTTTGCACGTTGTTCAGCCGGCCGAAATCCTCGTACGCATAATCCAGCCGAAAGCTCAGCGACCCCAGTCGGGTATTCAGGCCGGCGCCGACGGTGAAACCCTCCTCACTGTCCTGCAGAAACAGGGCACGGTAACCGGCCCGCAGGCTGATCAGGTCCTGAAACCGATACTCCCCGCCCAGGTTCATGCTTTCATCATTGTCGTTGGGATGAAGGGCATCGGCAGCCAGCAACAGTTGATGGGTTTCGTTTTTAACCAGCTCGTAGGAAATCCCCACCCGAAACAGCAGGGGCATGTCGAAATCGTCGGTCTGAAACAGCGCATTGATGGTTTCGTTGTTCCCGGAGATGGTGGGATCGGGGTCCACCTGAATGAGCAGATCGTCGCCGCTCATGTGCATTTTGGTTCCAAAATTGGTAATGCTCATGCCCAGCTTTAGTCCCGGCATAGGCGTTTGAAACAGCGTTCCCACATCCAGCGCCACCCCGGTGGCATGGGAGTTGAAAATGGTTTCGCGCACAAATTTTCCGGTAAAGCCGATCATGAACTTGTCGGTAAGCTTGCGCGCATAGGAGAGGCTGAAAGCGAAACTACCCACCGAGAAGAGGACACCGGTTCCCTCCGGGTTCAGCTCGGTGGTTTGCTCCATGTCCGCAGTGTTTAGAGAGGTAAAACTGGCACCAAGGGTTCCTGCACCGCCCAGCGGGGCAACCAGCCCAGCGTAGTCGAAATTGATGTCGGCCAGCCATTCGGCATGGTTAAAAATAATGGAGGGACGATGCAACTGGGCAATTCCGGCCACGTTCCAGAACAGTGCCGAGGCATCGTTGGCCACGCCCACAAAGGCACCGCCCATACCCAGGGCGCGAGCCCCCACGCTGATGGTTAAAAACGGGGCCGCGGTGGTGCCAACTTTGGTAACCTCGCCTGCCCGGGCAGTGGGGATCACAAGGCCCAGGATAACCAACCACACAATTGCCCGCAGTGCCTGCACTCTGTCCAGATACAGGGTCCTTCTCACCGCGGACCATCCAGGAACTGGGTTTGATTGCCTTTCTGCTTTGTTCATTTTTGCCTGGTTCATGGGTTCATCCATCCTGCCTGATCACTTAATGATGGCAAACTTGCCGATTTTTTCGCCAATGCCCGGCGCATCCACATGGTAGATGTAGATGCCGTAGGCAATGTCCAGCCGGTCCCGGCTGAGCAGATCCCAATCCGCCGTTCCGTTGGTGATCGGCGAATCGTGTTCGATGGTGTCCACCAGTTCGCCCCGCACGTTGTAAATGCGGATGGTGCAGCGCCTGGGCAGATGAATGAAGTGAATGGAGCGGGTGCCCCGGCCGCTGGTGAATACATTGCGCGGTTCCCAGATGGCGGTGGCCACATAAGGATTGGGCACCACTTTGATGGAGTCCAGACTCATCTGTGCCTTGCTCACATCCTCCTGGGGTCCCCGGGCGGTAAAGACAAAAGTATCGAAGGAAAGAAACGGCTTGCGCACCGGCAGGTAGAGCGTATCGCCCGGACCCGGCAGCTCGGCGGTACTGTCCGCGGACATGCTCAGGCCATAGGTCAACACCTGGTTGCCGTTCTCATCCGGTTCAAAGAAGGTGAGGATATCGGCCTCGTCCAGCCGGCCACGGAGCTCGGCCGGTTCCGGATTGGGTGCCGAACGATGAAATTCGAACAGGTTGAACTTGATGTAGCGGTTTTCGGTGACGTTACGAATCCGAAAGTTCACCGGGAATTTGGTTGCTGGGGGCAGGCCGAACAGGTTGATCCCGGCGCTGGAATCCACCCCCATTTCGCCGAATTCAATAGCATAATTGGCCGGATAGGGCTTACCGCTCAGAAAAGGCGGGGCGGTGAACACATCCCAGACCACCGGCTGGATCAGATTCCGGGTGGTGTCCGACCAGTGCACCCCGCGCAGCACCGGCTTGATCAGCTCGTCGTTGAGCAGGCTCAGCTTCAGCCCGTCAAACACCACCGCATCGATGTTCAGTTCCTGGGAGCGAGCCACCACCGTATCCCGTGCACCGCCGGTAATATCCACCACCGTAAAGCTGGTGGTGTGGGTTTTGTCAAATCGCCCTTCATGCTCAAAGCCAATCTGGTAGGTATGATCGTTTTTGATCGCCAGGGGATCGATGGTTTCCACCACAATCTGCCCGGTGGCATCCCCGGTCTGATGGCGGAAATTCTGCACTTCCGG
>RFHE01000121.1 GCA_003696445.1 Calditrichota bacterium
CTCACCGTAAAGCCAACACTGCTCCCCCCACCAAACGAGACCGTGTCGTTGGGGGCGAAGCTGGCCGTGGCGCTGCCCTGCGCCCGCAACACCGCCGAAGCGCTGTTGGGGGCCGGATTGTCGAAAGCATCAAACGCTTTCAGGGTAAAGGCAAGGCTGGTACCGGCCACTGTAGTGGTGTCCACCGCAGGCGTTATGCTGTAGCGGGCCACCGAGGCCGCTGTTACCGTGAAGGATGCAGAAACCGAAGCCGCCAGCCCCGGGTGCAAGCGATTGAAAATGTGCCCGTTCACCGTGTGGGTGGCAAGCACGGTGGAAACCGTTTGCAGATAGGTAATGGAGACGCTGTCCACCACCGTGGCCGAAGGGAAATTAATGTACAGGCTGTCCTTTACCGAATCGTAGAACCAGGTGGCAAATCCAGGCTGGGTGGGCACAGAATTCTCATTCTTAATAAAAAAGCTTTGTCCGTCCGCCTGAATGGAGGTCACCAGCATGGTGGTGGTTGGATCGAAATTGGCCAGGCGAACCACGTCCGCTTTGCCCATTCGGTTTAAAGAATCGGCGGTGGAGGTTAAATTGGTGATTGTATAGGTGAACTGTTGAAAATTGTTACCGGCCGGCAGGCTGGCCGGAGTGATGGCCGCTGTGGCAGAAAGCGTCCCGACCGGATAGTACAGAATGGCCAGGCTATCCGATAAAACGTTTTGATTAAACGAGTAAAGCAGACTGTCCTTAAAGGTCGTTTTACCGCGATATTTCAGCCCTACGGTGGCCTTACCGCCACGACCGCCCAGCCCAACTTCCTGGACATCCAGATACTGCATTTTAATCAGATTGGTGGTCTCGAATAACACAATCTGGAAGGTCAGTGGCCCCAGGTTGTTGTTGTCCCGCCGAAAACCCAGAAATTCAACGATGAACCGTCGATAAGGCGCGGTACCTTCAACCTTGGCATAAACATTGAAATTTGAATTCGCCACCACCTCCAGGTTATCCCAGAACACCGCTAAGAGCGTATCCGGCCCACCGGTAAAGCTCAGGTTGTCGTTGGAGGGGAAGCTCCTTCCGCCATAATCGTGAAAGGTCACTAAACCGTTGCTGGAGATATAAAGGGTGGTAAAAGGCTGGTTGTAGTAATAGAACGTGAATGGCAGAGTGACCACATAAACCGTATCCTTATCCGGAGGGGTTCCCAACCCGGTTGAGGTGGAAATTTCCACCCAGTCGAAGGAGACATGCTGGCTATCCGCCCAGGTCATGCCGACCGGAGAAGGGGTTCCCTTATCGGCATGGACTGCCCCGGGGAAGAAAGAGAAGAAGAGAACAAAAGAAATGAGGAGTGAACCTGCCTGCGTTAGCCTTTTTCTCATTGGGCCACCACCTGCCAGGTTTTGTCTCCAGGAACGCTGTTCAGCTCGGCAGCGGACTGCGGTGGCACAGCCATGGCCTGCACTTGAAAGGCGGCGCCGGCGGCGGGCTTGTCCGGCACCAGAACCAGTTGCACCGTTTTTGGCGAACCGGCCGCCACCGTGGAATCGGCCCAGATGATGACAAGCGCCTTCAATTTCTGATCGTAGTACCAGCGGGCCGCCTGGTCAGGGAGCGCCGGTGCAGCATCATGAATCAACCAAAAGCTCTTGCCAGCGATGCGCAGCTCGAGCAACGCTTTTGGGCCTGCAGCCTGGCCCTGAATCACCAGGACCCGGTCATCGGGTGAGAGTGTGGCCTGAAAGCTCAGGGCAACCGGTGCTACTCCTTGAGCACCTGCCTGCCCGGGTTGTGCCTGTTGAGCGAAAGCAGTGAAAAAAATCAGGGAAGCGATTAGTGGAGCGGCCAGCAAAGCCAGAAGGCAGTTGAGCACGGCTCGGGTTATCAACAGAGGGAGATTGGATTGCATTTGTCTAAACGGGTGTTAATTTTTTGATATCGTTGAAATTATTAGTGTCACCGGTTGCGCAAAATTAGAGTTTCAGAAACCAATTCATTTGACCACAATCACAGAACAGAAAAACATGTCCTCAGAGCACGGTTTTAATGAGTGACAGAAACTCCCGTCCGTCGTTTTCCACCAGGCGGAGATTTTTCTTGGCTTTCTCAAACGCCGGATTAATCCGGGTGGCCTCCCGGAAATCGTCCAGGCCTGTTAAAAAGAATAGCCGGCTCTGCATGAGATGAACCAGGGCCAGATAGTTCCACAGATCGGGGTAAGAGGGATTCTCGTTGATCGCCTGGCGAATGCTCTGCTCGTAATTGGCCAGGGTACCGGGGGACATTTCATGTCCGGAATACCGCAATCGCAAATAAAACTTATGCCCTTCAATTTCGGGGGGCACGCGCCGAAGGTACACCTTGTCGCGATATTCATTTAACAGGCCGGCAGCCTGCTTGATGTTTCCCTTCCCTACCAATTGAATCAGCTTACCGGCTAAACGCCGTTCTCTGACCCGGCCAATGGACTCAATTTTTCGCAACAAAACCAGTAGAAATTTGAAGTGTTTGTGCAGTTCTGCCTCGGAAGCACCCGCGCGCAGTTGAACAATGCGCCGCAGCAGAGCCAGGGCCAGGTTCAGGTAGGCTTCAACATAGGAGGGATTACCGGCAATGGCCTGTTTAAAGTAGGAGAGCGATTTTTTAATTTCCCCGGTTTCCAGAGCCAGCATACCAGCCAGGTTTAACAGATCCGGGTAGCGGACTTTCCGGGCCAACAGGCGAGCAACAACATCTTCGGCCTGGGCATAACGCTTTTCCATGAAATATGTTTTCGCTAAGTAAAGCACGCTGCTGTAGCGGTTGGGATCCAGGCCAATGGCCCGGCGGAAATGCTTCTTGGCCCGATCAAAGAGGTACATGTACATAAACACCAGCCCCATCTTTTCGTGGGCTATCACATTATCCTCTTCTTCCAGGGCCTGTGAGACTTCAAAAATGGCATCAATTTCCTCGATGATGGATTGGTGGTATTGGTCCACCAGTTTACGCAAACGGAATTCGGCACCGCGCTCCTGCTTATAATCACGGCGTTCGTAAGGGTAGGCTTCGACAAACAGCAGGCGCCCTTTTTCGAACACTTCAGATCGAACAATGCCTTCTTCAACATGGGTGGCCGTTTGGATGTGAAATTGGCGGCCGCCAATGGTGACGTTTTGATTCAGACCAACATCCGCCATGGGCTCTGGTTCCTGTTTGAAACAAATTAATCCTCACCGCGGAGGAAGGAAAGCAAATTTAAAGACCTGAAAGCCAAAAGCTCTACCGGGCTTCTGGAACGCAGTATTTTAAAAAAACAGCAATAAGCTCTCTGTGACTTTGAACTCAATTGTTTTTCTGGTTCTACAATTGGCAAAGGAAAATAACAAAAGGGGAGAACAATTTCTCCCCTTTTTTCAAACTGCCGAACAAATGACCAGAGGTTTTTAATCATCAAGCTTGACAGGGAACATCGCTCCATTCTGCGGCGGCCCCCCGCAGGGGGTTAGCTTTTTGCGCGACGCCCCAGCAGCACATCGAAAAACACGCGGACCGATCGGGCGATGGCCTGTACATTGCCCACGGCATCGGCCAGAGGGCGTTCGATGTCCTGCCGAATCCGCTTTTCGGTTACCACCACATCGTCCACCAATTGTTTCACCCCCTGGCCGGCCTCTTTCAAAAGGCCCATTTGTTCTCGAAAGTCGGCAAGAATCCCGGCCAGTTGCCCGGTAATAGCATCTACGTTATTCAAAATTCCGGGCAGATATTGGCCCAGAATGTCGGCCATCGATTCGAAGCGCCGGGCAGTACGCCGTATTTGAATTAGCGTGGGGATTAAAATCCCGATCAATACAACCAGAGCAATGGCAATCACCACAACGCTAGCTTTTTCTACCATTTACGAGTGTCCTCCCCTGTGGGCTCGGCTCAGGATTTTTTCTTCTTTTTTTCCTCCTGAAACGTCTCCTTAGCCGCCTCAATGGCTTCCTTCAAGCGGCCGGTGCGGCTCTCCAGGCTCTCCTTGCTTTTTTCCAGCGTTTCGGCAAGGCGTTTCTCCAATTCTTCGGTCTTTTTACGGGCTTCCTCTTCCAGTTTCTGAATTTTTTTCACCGTTTCGTCCAGAGAAGCCCGGGCTTTTTTTACGCTCTCCTCATACTCCTTACGGGCCTGATCGTAAACTTCATCCGCCTTTTCCTTAATTTCGCGACGGGTCTCTTCCCCGCTCTTGGGTGCAAACAAAATCCCCGCCATGGCGCCAACAAAGCCACCAATCAACACCCCTTTCAGGAACTCAAGCGTCCGATTGTCCGACATAGCTCACCTCCTCTTTTTTAAGGTTTACCTGTTAATTTTTAATCGGCGTGTAAACCAAAGTTTCTGCTAAAAACAATTTTTTAACCCATTTGCACGGGAGGCAAATGACCGCCCATAACTCAGGGGAGGTTAAAGCGCACTGCCACCGGCCGGTGATCGGACACTTCCGCTAGGTAAGCATTGAAGGCCTGGTCGATTTCCAGCACATCCACCACCCACCCTCGCACCTGATTTTTAAAGCTACGGGAGGCAATCAGGTGGTCGAGGAATGAAAAAGGGGATTTAATGAAGCTGAACTCGTTACCCTGGCGGGCCAGGGAATCGGTTAACACGCAGTAGTTGAGCGAATCGGAGAGAAAAGGCAGAAAAATGTTGTGGGCGGGTGGGTCGGTGAGTTCGTCGTTCCAGTCCCCGGCCAGAATCACATCCGGGTCGCCGCCGTGGCCGGCATCGGTATCGAGAAAGGCTTTGAGCTTTTGCACGGCACGGCGCCGACGTCCTTCCGATTCCGGATCGCCAAAGGCTTTCAGGTGCAGGACATAAAGCGAAAAATTCAGTTGCGGTCTGGATTTCAACCGGAAATAGGCCCGGTAGGCCGGGCGGGGAAAATCGTAATCGTTATCGAAAAGCACACTGTCGGAGACCAGCTCTACCACGGTGGTGTCGTAGATGACGCCGGTGCGCAAATTGCCCCCGCTCTGGAAATTGGCCAATCGCCCGCTGTGATGGGGTAAATTCTGGTAAATATTACGAAAGGCCGAGGCGTCGGTGATTTCTTCCAGGGCATAGATGTCCACCTTCAGGTCCAGCATGATTTCAACCACGTCTTCCACCGTTTGGCCACCCAGCATGGGGAAGGTTTCGATGTTCCAGGTGGCTACTTCCAGCGTGTTCGGCTGGCCAAACGTAGGGACATCGATGCGGTCCGAAGGCGGCAGGGGCGTTTCCGGATTGGAAACCCGCCTGTTACACCCGCTAAACGCCACCAGCCCCCACACCAGCAGGGGCCAGCAACTTTTCCAGACAGCTTTAACGCCGCGCTTCAACACCAGTCACCTTATTCAGACAAGCTCTCGTTGGGCGAAAAAGAAACGGATTTCCCGCACGGCGTTTTCCGGAGAATCGGAGGCATGGACGCAATTACGCTGGATGTCCATCCCGAAATCGGCCCGAATGGTGCCTTGCTCGGCCTCAGCGGGGTTAGTTGCGCCGATGAATCGTCGAAAATCGGCAATGCAATTTTCTTTTTCCAGCACCATGACCACCACCGGCCCACTGCTCATGTATTCGGTTAACTCGCCGTAAAACGGCCGCTCCCGGTGCACCTGGTAAAAAATTTCCGCATCGCGCCGGCTCAAGGTCAACATCTTCATGCCCCGAATCCGATAACCGGCCTTTTCGATTCGGGAAATCACCTCGCCAATGTGCTTGTTTTCTACACACTCTGGTTTAATAATGGTCAGGGTCTGTTCTAGCATCGTGTTTTGCTCCTCATTTTGCCTATCGCTTTCATTTAGATTCAATAAATGCACACACACCCTCCCTGCTTTCTGAGTTCAACAAACGCAGAAAGGAATTAGGAAGAGATTTTAACGGGACGATCAGGCTTTGCCCAGTACCCGGGCTACGGTGGCGCCCAGCACAGCCGGGCTCTCGCACACGGTGATGCCGGCTGCCCGCAGCGCTTTCATTTTTTCGGCGGCGGTGCCTTTACCACCACTAATGATGGCTCCGGCATGCCCCATTCGCTTTCCGGGAGGGGCGGTCTGCCCGGCAATAAAAGCCACCACCGGCTTGTTGAAGTTGTCCTTGATCCAGGCGGCCGCTTCTTCTTCGGCGCTGCCCCCGATTTCCCCAATCAGCACCACCGCTTCGGTTTCCTTATCCTCTTTAAATAACTTCAGGGCATCGATGAAGCGGGTACCGATCACCGGATC
>RFHE01000122.1 GCA_003696445.1 Calditrichota bacterium
GTTTAGCCTTTCTAAAATCCGTGTCAATTCGCGTGAATCCACGGACAAAAAATCTTAAATCAAGCCGTGCAATGACGGGAATGAGCGCCAACACGCCCGCGAAACACGCGAAACACGCAAAACGAGCGGACACTCCGGGTTGTTTCGACTGTAGAGCGTCGCGCCCAGCGGGACGAGCGGAATGGAGAAATCTCAAGAGATGTCTCCGGATTGAGCAGGTTCAGTTGAACCGCGGAGGGCGAATCGGGAGAGCGGGTTTTGCGCCATCCCTGCCCTGCTCACCTGTCCGCCGGGTACTTCCCCTGCACGCGGTACACAAACTCGAAGGCCAGAATGTTGCGCCAGGTTTTGCTGCCGGCAGGCCTGCTCCGGGTGCCGTCTGCAGGGCCCACCGACTTGCCGTAGTTAAAAAACCAGTTCACGATGGGGCTGCCCCGATACCGAAGCACCAGCCAGTAGCGTCCCGGGCCCAACACCAGTCCCTGGTGCCGAAAGGAAAAATTCACCCAGTGGTAACCTGGAGCCCGAGCGGGCTTTACCCGAACAGGCCGGCTGGTTGCGGCCGGGGGTCCAGGCTGGCCGTGATGATCCTCACGCAGCTCCAGCCAGAGTTGACCCTCCCCTCCGAAAACGGCCAGGGCCAGCCCGATGCTGTCCAGCAGGAGCGGTCTGTCCACCTCGAAAGCCTGGGCAAATTCATTCGGCCCGGTCACATACTCGGCCGTCTCCACCAGAAAGTTTTTTCGCAGCTCGTTCCTCACCCCAGCGGCGGGCTCGCGTGCAACCGACGAAAAGTCCAGCCCTTCAGGAAATTGAAGATTACCCAGCACCATCGGCCGGCTGAAGTGGAGACTCGCAGGATCGAAGGCATCCTCCGCTGCAGGTTCGGCTGTAGGCGGCGAGGGCTGCGGCCCGCGGGCTGCAAGCAGGGGCCCTCCCACCGGAGCAGCCAGCAAAATCTTCGGGAAAGGCAGCGCTTGCAACACCGCGCTGAGATGCACCTGGTCCTCCCGCGGGTCAACTTCCAGCACCTCCTCCACAGCGGGTCGTTCTCTGCTCGCCTGACGGCTCTGGCGCCAGCGGACCAGCCCATCGTTGATGGTTTCTCCGTTATCCACACCCACTTCCAGCCTCAGATAACGGCTGCTGACGAAAAACTCGCTTTGCTGGGCATCCATGGGAATCCATCCGCTGCCGGGCAGGTAAATCTCAATCCAGGAATGGCGGCCCCGGGCCATCTGAAATTGAAAGCTGCTGGAATCGGTCGCCACCTGGTAGGGTAGATCGGCCGTGATGCCGTTGACAATCCGGGTGGGAAAACCGGAGGCACGGAGCAGCGCTGCCGCCAGATGGGAAAAATTCTGGCAGTTGCCCGAACCCTGCTTGAGTGTGGAGAGCGCATCAAAGGCCGGTGGATTCAGCACATAGCGGACATGCCCCACAATCCACAGCAGAATCGCCTCCACCGCCTCGCCGGCATTGTGCGCGTCCTCGGTCAACCGGCGGCTTAACCGGACAATTTCCTGGGCATGGCTCTGCACCAGCTCGGTGGGCTCCAGATAGGCCGCCGTTTCCGGTGGCAGCTCGGGCAGGGGGAACGGGGTTTGGGCCAGGGGTAAATCGGTCAGAGTTACTTCGGTCCTGGCAACAAAACCGGCCTCTACGCGAACCGGCTGCTCCGGCCTCTGCCAGCGCAGTTGGAGAATTCGGTTTCCCCGCCGGTCGGTGAACCGGGTGCGTTCGTCGGCTTCCGGGATGGCCTTCAGGCTGAATTCCGACACGCTCTGCCGGTAGGTGACCGACTCAAACGACCGGGGCTCCACCAGGGTGAGGACCAGCTCCTTCATCCCCGGATAAGCCTCGATGTGCTGCACCATCCGGTAGCGGAAAAGGCTGTGCTGCCTGCCATGAAGAATGATTTTCTGGGCCCGGAGTGGGAAACAGAGGGCAATCCACAGACCGAGTAGCGCAGGCAGAAACGGGTGTGCGCTCCGACTGTCCATGGGCAACGGGGACCGGAAAGCGCCGGTGAACTACTGATTAACCAGCTCGTTCAAACGGGCCATCAGCTGATCGCTGCTCATGGTACTGGCCGGCATGTCCAGATTCAGGAAGTAAATATCGTAATTGCCTGCCCGATTGGAGTGGAAGGCAATGGTTCGGCCATCGGGAGAAAAAACAGGATTTAAATCTTTGCCCGGCGAGAAGGTCAGGCGTTCCTGTTCGGTACCGTCGGTCCGGCACATGTAGATCTCGTAATCGCCGTCCCGATTGGAGAAAAACACCAGGTGCTCCCCATCCGGCGAGACGTAAGGATTTACATCGTCCCCATCGGGATTGTCCACAATGGTCATCATCTGACTGCCGTCCGCCTTCATCACAAAGATATCGTAATTTCCGTTTTTGTTGGCATGAAAGTAGATGTGCTGATCATCCGGGCTGAAGCAGGCACCACCCTCGTTGTAGGGGGTACTGGTCAGCGGGCGCTGGAAATCGCCATTGCTATCCATAATAAAAATATCGCTGCTTCGGTCGGTAAGATTCACCTTGCGCAGGTCGCTCCGATCGGAGACAAAGAGAATCTTTTTGCCGTCGTGGCTGAAGCGGGGCAGCCAGTCATCGGCCACCGATTGGGTCAGGTTGGTGAAATAATTCCCTTCCCGTTCCCAGAGCACGATTTCCCTGCTTTTCAGATCGGCATCAATGGGCCGGCGATCATACTCGTTGCTGGTGAAAGCAATGGTTTTTCCATCCGGAGCATACTCCGGCAGCTCCTGGTCGGCGGGACCATCGATCAGGATGGTGGTGCTGTCGGTTTCCAGATCCAGCTCGGCGATGTCCCAGTTTCCATTCTGCCAGATCTGGTAGATCAGCTTTTTGCCGTCTGGAGAAAAGCTGGGAAATGCCTCATCCGCCGGACTGCTGGTTACCTGCTGGATCATGTACTTGCCGCTCACGTAGCTGGCAATTTGCGGGGTATAGGCATCGCCACCCACCGCCTGCAAGGTTTGCAGAAAGTACCGGTAAGCCCCCTTCAGGTCCCCGTGTTCAAATTTTGCCTGTCCCAGTTGGAACAGCAAATCCGGCTGGTTGGGATCGATAGCCAGCAGGTCGTTCAACACCGCCTCGGCCTGATCGGGCAGCCCCACGGTCAGGTAATCCTGAAACAGCTGGCGGCGCAGCTCCACGTTGTTGGGCTCTTTCTGAATTTTCTGGGTAAGCACCTGAATGCGCTGCTGGGGGCTCATGGAACTCAGGTCCTCTGAGGAGACTTTGCCGGTGCCGGCACAGTGGGTTAACAAAAGGCTCAGGCTCACCACTCCAACCACGGTAACCAGCATTTTCATGGGCGAATCCTCCGGCTAATGGATCATTGGATTGTTTTATTCTGCCCGAACATCAGGCCTGTCGATCTCTGCCACTCCGTGAAGCTGAATGAAGTACGGCGGTAAAATAAATGCCGGTCTGTTAATTCGCAAATTCTGGGAAAAATAATCGCTGTTAAAAAGGCCGCCTCAACCACTACTCTGAAGCTGTTCAATTTTTCGGCGGGCTTCGCGTTTCAGTTCAATTAAAATGCCCGGACGATCGATGATTTCCTGGTACATCCGAATGGCGTCCTGTTTTCGGCCCAGCCGCTCGTAGGCCTGCCCGGAAAAGTAGAGCGCGCTGGCCTCCCATTGCA
>RFHE01000009.1 GCA_003696445.1 Calditrichota bacterium
ATGGTCAAGGATGCCTGCGTGTTTGCCCATGTCTGCCTTCAGGCCTAATGGATGGCAGGCGCCCTATGGGTAAACCTTGACCAGATGGACATAAAAAACCAGGGTTGCATTGGGGGGGACCGGTCCCATACCCCTGGAGCCGTAGCCCATTTCCGGTGGCACCACCAGCTGGGCGCGTTCGCCTTCGTGGAGCAGGGCGATGCCTTCTTCCCAGCCGGGGATTACCTGTCCTTTTCCCAGGACAAATTCGAAGGGTTTGCCACGCTGGTAGGAGCTGTCCAGAGTCCGGCCGTCCGGCAACCAGAGCACATAGTGCACGGCCACCCGGTGGCCCGGCTCGGCCTTGACCCCTTCGGTGTGCTCTAAAATGGCGTACTTTAACCCGGAGGCACTGTATTCGTAAGCCTCATCCGGCAAGTCCAAGGGAGCGGTGGGGACATCGGCCATGCTTTCTCTGGATTGGGGCGCCTGTTGGGCCGCAGGCTCAGGGGGTTCGGCTGGTTTGCTGTTCTGGGTTCCCCGTTCGGGCTGGGAATTCTGACAGCCAAGCAGAGCTACCAGAATAGCAACCAGCATTGTAGCCTTTTTCATGGTTTTATTCCTCCTCCAGAATATGGTCCGTGTGGGAACGAAAAGTTAACCGATCTCATTAAAAAACCCAAAAAAGAGAGCAGAAATTTCCCGATTCAGAAGGCGTGAGCGTGGGACGGCCCCATCAAAGGCTTGAAAAATTTGAAATTCCCCGCCCTGAGGATTGGAATAGTGCTTGACATAATTTTTGAGCGTCGGTTATATTTTTGCTCATCGAGGTGGTGAACATGTTAAACAAAAGTGTTTTAATCCTTAACCAGAATTACGAACCCATTACGGTTTGTAACGTCAAAAAAGCCATTATTTTAATTTACCTGGGCAAAGCGGAAATCATTGAGCGTCGTCCCCAGTGGGTTCACTCGGTCAGTTTTCAGTTACCTCTGCCCAGCGTTATTCGACTCATGGTGTTTGTGAAGGTACCCAGGAAAAAAGTGTTGTTAAACCGAAAAAACCTGTTGATTCGGGACCATTTCACTTGTCAGTACTGCGGGCGGCGGACGCACCCGCTGACCATCGACCATGTGATTCCCCGCCAGTACGGCGGAAAAGACACCTGGGAGAATCTGGTGGTGGCCTGCCTGCCCTGCAACAATCGCAAGGCCAATCGCACCCCCGAGCAGGCCGGGATGAAGCTGATCAATCAGCCCCGGCGGCCCAATCATTTCTTTTATATCCAGCATTTTATCGGCGTCAAAGAAGAGAGCTGGCGACCCTACCTGTTCATGTCCTGAGCGAGGAGAGAGAGAGCGACAATGCAGATTCCGAAAAATTCCCGTGTTTTAAGCGGCATCCAACCTTCCGGCGCATTACACATCGGCAATTACTTTGGCGCCATTCGCCAACACATTGCCCTGCAGGAGGCGAACGACTGTTTTTACTTTGTGGCCAATTACCACGCGCTGACCACCATTAACGATCGGAAAACCCTGGAAGAAAACACCTTTATGGTGGCGCTGGATTATCTGGCACTGGGGCTGGACCCTTCCCGGGCCACCCTCTTTGTTCAGTCGGACGTTCCAGAAGTGACCGAACTGGCCTGGATCCTGTCCACCATTACCCCGATGGGACTGCTGGAACGGGCCCACTCCTATAAGGACAAAATTGCCAAGGGTATTTCCCCCAATCATGGGCTGTTTGCCTACCCGGTGCTGATGGCCGCCGACATTCTCATCTACGATTCCCAATACGTACCGGTGGGCAAGGACCAGAAACAACATCTGGAAATGACCCGCGACATGGCCGAAAAGTTCAATCACATCTACGGGGAGACTTTTGTTCTACCCCAGGAATTCATTTTGCCCGACGTGGCGGTGGTGCCCGGCATTGACGGGCAGAAAATGAGCAAAAGCTATGGCAACACCATCGAAATTTTTTCCGATTATGCCACATTGAAGAAGAAGGTGATGAGCATCGTCACCGATCCTACCCCGCTGGAAGCGCCCAAAGACCCGGACAAGAGCACCATTTACGCCCTCTACCGGCTGGTGGCCACGCCCGAGGAGAGTGCCGCCATGCGGGAGAAGTTTCTGGCCGGCGGCTACGGCTACGGCCAGGCCAAAAAGGAGCTGCTGGAAAAGCTGTGGCAGTATTTTGAACCCCATCGCAAGCGGCGCGAGGAATTGCTCAAAAACCGCGATTATGTGGTTCAGGTCCTGCGGGAAGGGGCCGAGCGCGCCCGGGCCGTTGCCGGGGAAGTCATGCAGCGGGTGCGCCAGGCCTGCGGGGTGGTCCGCTACCGCTCCTGATGACCTTCGCTCTGGGTCGGTATGGACTAACAACCCGGCAGCTTCAAAATCCAGACCGCTTTTTTCTATCTTTCCTCTGCCGCGTCCCATTCAGGAATGGAAGAAGATCGGGTACGTCCCCTGAAACCAGCTTCCATCCAATGCAATTGTCTTTCATGCTCATGCGTTCGCTGTTGCAACGGAGCTAGCCTCTTCCACCCGAACATAGGGTTGAGGTAGCGGGTAGGGTCTTTTTATTTTCCCGTGGGCAAAAGGCGCAGCCAGGCGTTACTTTTTCAAGCAAGCAAAACAAGAGTGGTTCAGAAGCCAGGGGTAACATCCATCATTCAGCGCGGAAAGTGAGCGACGTTCAATGAATCAGGTGTACAAAATAAAGCTGCCCGTCTTTGAGGGCCCGTTCGATTTGCTTCTTTACTTGATCCGGCGCAACGAGCTGGAAATTACCGACATCCCCATTGCCGAAATCACCCGCCAGTATCTGGAATACATCGAACTGATGAAAATACTGGATCTGGAGGTAGCCGGCGAGTTCATCGAGATGGTTGCTACCCTGATGCTGATTAAAGCCCGGATGCTGTTGCCCCGGCCGGAGAGCGATGAGCTGCTGCCCGAGGAGGACCCGCGCAGTGAGCTGGTGCGCCAGTTGCTCGAGTACAAGCGGTTCAAAGAGGCCGGGGAGCAATTGCGCGAGCGCGAAGCGATTCAGCGCCAACATTTTCCCAGACCCGAGCAGTGGGCTCATCAGGATTTCAAGAAAAATCTTCCCCCGGCAGAACAGGAAATCGATGCCAGCCTGTGGGATTTGCTCACCGCATTCAAACGTGCCCTGGACAATATGCCCAAGGTGACCTACCATCAGGTGCAGACACCCAACGTAACCATCGAGGATCAGGTAGGCTTTTTATTTGCGCAGCTGGAGGGGAAATCCTTCCTCTGGTTCTCGGAAGTGGCCGCTCAGATCAAGGAAAAACTGCGTCTGGTAGTCACCTTTCTGGCACTTTTGGATCTGGTTTACCGCGGTTTTATTTCCGTCAAGCAGAGTTCCATTGAAGACGACATTCGTCTTGTCCCCCGCGGGCCGCTCTCCATGTCGGCCTACCTGGAACTGGTGACCCCCGCCTCCGAGCAGGCCTGAGACAGGGATTCCCGTTTAGAAACCTGCCTTTGCTTTGGCCACCCCCCTGCTTAAATTGGCTGACGAACCTGCGGAAACCGGAACGTGAAATGAGCGATAAACCAATCCCAAATAGTGAAGAAACGGATCGTTCGGCGGGACAGCCACGCCCTACCGTGGAGGACAGGCTGCCCGTGCTGGAGGCCCTGTTGTTTTCCGCCGATGCGCCGCTGGCGCCACGGAAATTGGTCGAAATTTTGGATGGCCTGACCGAGAAAAATCTGCGGGATATGGTAGAACGTTTGAACCAAGCCTATGAACAGACCGGCCGTGCCTTTCGCATCAAGTTTGTGGCCGGCGGCTATCGCATGTACACCCTACCCGATTTTGCACCCTATATTGAAAAGCTTTACCAAAGCCGGCAATCCACCCGGCTTTCGCAAAAGGCACTGGAAACGCTGGCCATCATTGCTTACCGCCAGCCCATCACTCGCCCGGAAATTGAGCGAATCCGTGGCGTCAATGTGGACAGTGTGATTAAAACGCTGCTCAATCGCAAGCTCATCACCATTGCCGGTACCGCCGATGCACCCGGTACCCCTTATCTGTACAGAACCACAGAGAAATTTTTGGAGTACTTTGGTTTAAAGAGCTTGAAGGATTTGCCTCGCTTGAAAGAGATCGACGAAATTTTGCAGGCCGATGAAGAAGGCCTTTTGCCGGAGGGCATCGTCATAGAAGATATTGATCCAACCGTTTTAGGTTTAGAAAAAAAACAAGGCAGTCATGGTAGCAAAAAAGACAGTACCACCGAATCGCAGCGAGACAACCGCAACGATTCGGCTTAATCGGTACCTGGCGATGGCCGGTCTGGGCAGTCGCCGTACCTGCGATCAGTACATTCGGGAAGGCAGGGTAAAGATCAACGGGGAGGTGGTGACCCGCCTGGGCGTTCAAGTGGACCCGCAGCGGGATGTGGTGGAGTTTGACGGGCAGGTGGTAAAAGCCGAGCAGCCGATGGTTTACATCCTGCTCCACAAGCCCCGCCGAACCGTCTCGACGGTGAAGGATGAGCGGGGCCGCCGTACGGTGGTGCAACTGGTGGGTCTGGGAACCCGAATTTTTCCGGTGGGCCGGCTAGACTACAACACCACCGGCGCCCTGCTACTGACCAACGACGGGGAGTTAACCTACTACCTGACCCACCCCAAATTCGAAGTGAAGAAAATCTACCGGGTCCTGCTGGACAAGGTGATTCGGCCGATTGCCCTGCATCAATTTCAGACCGGAATCGAGCTGGACGGCCGGCGGACTGCCCCCTGCAAAGCCAGAGAGATTCGCATCATCGACAATCGCAGCTATCTGGAAGTGGAATTGCACGAAGGCCGAAATCGCCAGATCCGCCGCATGTTCGCCAGCCTGGGCTATGAGGTGGAGGAATTGCACCGGCTGGAATTCGCCGGCCTGCGCGTCAGCGACCTGAAACCCGGCGAATGGCGGGAACTGACCCCCGAGGAAGTTCAATCCCTGAAAAAATTGATAGCCGAACAGAAAAGTCGCATCGACCAGAATGACACCGATGGGGAAAAGGAAAATCAAAATCGCCATTGATGGGCCGGCCGCTTCCGGTAAAAGCACCACCGCCCAGCGGGTGGCTCAACGCCTGGGCTATCGTTACATCGATTCCGGGGCCATGTATCGGGTGGTTACCCTGAAGGCATTGGAAGAGGGCATCCCCACCACCGATGCCCGGCGAGTGGCCGACATTGCCCGCCGAACCGAAATTCAATTTGTCCCCGGCCCGGATGGCAGCCAGCGCATCTTCATGGACGGGCGTGACGTCACCGATCGCATCCGGACCCACGAGGTGAACCGGCACATCAACCCAGTGGCCGCCAATCCCGAAGTTCGGGAAATCCTGGTCAAAAAGCAGCAGGCCTTGGGGCAGGAGGGAGGGGTGGTGATGGACGGCCGGGACATCGGCACGGTGGTCTTCCCCGATGCGGAACTGAAGATTTATATGGATGCTTCGGCCGAAGAACGGGCTCGCCGCCGGGTGAAGGAGCTGCATAACCGGGGCATTGAGGTGGAGTACCAGGAAGTCTATCAGGAAATTCTGGAGCGAGACCGCTCGGACACCTCGCGCTCGGTGGGCCCACTAAAAAGAGCCCCCGATGCCGTAGTCATCGACACCACCCGGCTCTCCGTGGATGAACAGGTGGAGACCATTTACCGCCTGGCCAGGGAGATCATCGAAAAGCAGGATTGCTAACCGAGCTTGTCAGCCAGCCCTGCCTACACTGAATGTTTAGATCAAAACGGCGTAATGCTTCCCGGAAGGCGATGGCGGACCCGGCCCGATGCACAACCCATGGCCAGGGCCCTGATTACCCTCACCAGGCTTGTCCGCCGTACCGCGGCGCTATTCCAGCCAGCTGAACGGATATTTCGGATCGTCCACCAGCATGGCATCTCTGGCCACGATGAGCGGCCGAAAGGTGTCCACCATCACCGCATATTCGGCGGTGGCCTTCTTTCCGATTGAGCCTTCGTACAGGCCGGGCTGCGGCCCATGAGCAATACCGTAAGGATGAATGGTAATGGAACCCTCGGAAATACCTTTGCGGCTCATGAAGTTGCCTTCCACGTAGTAAATCACCTCGTCGCTGTCCACATTGCTGTGGTTGTACGGTGCGGGAATGGCCTGCTCGTGGTAGTCAAAGAGACGGGGCACAAACGAACAGACCACAAATCCTGGTGCGGCAAAGGTTTGATGGACGGGAGGCGGCTGATGCACCTTACCGGTAATGGGCATGAAATCCCGGATATTGAAAATCCACGGGTAGTAATACCCGTCCCAGCCCACCAGGTCGAAGGGATGCTGCGCCATCCAGTACTGTTGAATTCCGCTGGCCAGGCGAACCAGAAACATGAATTCGCCTTCCTGATCTACCGGCGGTACAAATTCCGGCACGCGAATGTCCCGCTCGCAGTAAGGGGCATGCTCCAGCAGTTGACCATATTCATTCCGGTAGCGTTTGGGCGGCTCAATCATGCCGGCGGATTCGATGATGAAAAAACGCTGGTCCTCGCTCTGAATTTCCAGATGATAGAGCACCCCTTTGGGAACCACAATGTAGTCCCCGGGCTGGTAGGGCAGGTCGCCGAAAATGCTGTGCACCACTCCGGTGCCGTGGTGGACAAAAATGACCTCGTCCGCATAGCCGTTGCGGTAGAAAAACTCCACGTTTTCGGTGGGGGCGGCGGTCATCAGCACCACGTCGCTGTTGTAGGCCAGCACCTTGCGCCCGAACACCCAGTTGCCCTCCGGCCGAAACTTGAGTGTTTCCAGATGCCGATGCCGGTGGACGCGTTCAGGCACCGGTTCGTACTTGATGGGCAAAAATTCCCCCAGCCTCCGGATCCGGGTGGGCGGCCGTAAATGGTACATGTTGGTGTAGATGCTGGAAAACCCTTCCCGGCTGGCGTGTTCCTCGTGGTATAACTGCCCCTCGGGAGAACGAAACTGAATATGGCGCTTGGGAGGAATCTCTCCGCGACGCAAGTAGAATGGCATGGTGACCTCCGTTTATCTTTAAATGTCGTCTCTATCCGGCCTGCGGAAAATTGAAAGAGCGTGTGCCGGCGTTCCCTCGATGCCGGCCGCTCCAAAAAAAGCGTGCCTTTGCACATCCGGCTGGATTTAGAACGCTGGCAGGCACCGTTCATCGGGTTCAGAAAACCCTGGACCTGCCTTACAGGTTGCCGCGTCGGGCCTGTTCCCGTTCAATGGCTTCAAACAGCGCTTTAAAATTGCCCTTGCCAAAGCTTTTGGCCCCTTTCCGCTGGATCACTTCAAAGAAAAAGGTGGGCCGATCCTGAACCGGTTTAGTGAAAATTTGCAGCAGGTAGCCGAACTCATCCCGGTCCACCAGAATGCCCAGTTCGGCCAGCGACTCGATGTTTTCCTCCAGTCCCGGGACCCGTTTAGGCAATTCTTCGTAATAGCTCCGGGGCACATCGAGAAACTCCAATCCCCGGCGGCGAATTTCTCCCACGGTGGCAACAATGTCCTCGGTGGTCATGGCAATGTGCTGAATGCCCGGGCCGGTGTAGTATTCCACAAATTCCTGGATCTGAGATTTACGCAGGCCGGCCGCCGGTCGATTGATGGGCATCTTGATCACTTCCTTGGGGTCGGACACCACGATGGAGCGCAGAGCGGTGTAATCGGTGGCAATGTCCTTGTCGTCCACACTCCAGAAGCGATGAAAACCCAGCACCTCCTCGTACCATTTGGCAATTTTTTGCATCTCCCCTTCCGGCTGATTGCCCACAAAATGGTCGATGACGCCAAGCCCCACCGGCCGGGTTTCCAGATTAGAGCGATATTCGGCATACCCGGGTAAAAATAGGCCCCTGTAGCCATCCCGCTGAACAAAAGTGTGGACGGTATCGCCGTAGGTCTGAATGGTGGCCATCACCACGCTGCCATCCTCATCGCGCAATTCCATGGGTTCCATCACCGAATGGGCGCCGCGTTCGGTGGCATATTTCCAGGCCGCTTCTGCGTCGGTCACGGTAAAGGCCACATCTTTTACCCCGTCCCCATGAAGCATGATGTGAATATTCAGCGGTGAATTGGCCTGGTAGGGGGAGGTGAACAGAAAGCGGATCTTCCCCTGTCGCAGGGCGTAGGTGGCGTGCTCCCGCTCCCCGGTTTCCAGTCCCTGGTAGGCAAATGGCTCAAAGCCCAGCACCTGCTGGTAGTAATAGGCCGCCTGCTTGGCGTTGCCCACGATGAATTGCACATAATCGATGCCCAGATATTCGAAAGGTAGGTTCATTGCCACGCCTCCTTACAAATTGTTTTGGTCCAATTTGTCTCTCCCCATGGTGCCGGTAAGCGCTCTTGCTGGTGCCATTCAGCCAGGAGAAAAATTAACAATTTTTATTGAAAAATAATAGCTCCAAGCCTCCCTTTAAAGCAAGCAAAATCTGGCTGAAGCCGGAAAAAAATTCCCGCCCACCGCACACTCCAACTGGTAAACTATGGAAAAAATTATCATTTTTCGCGAATCCGCATTATCTTTTTTACCTTTACTGGCAGTGGACAACACGCATCGCAAGCTAAGGAAAGGAGATCTGAGCTTATGAGTACATTCAAGGATAGTTTTGGCACGTTTCGCCGGCTGAAGATCGGCAATCGCGAGTATGGCATTTTCAGCCTTCCCGCGCTGGAACAGCAGGGTCTGGTCGATCTGAATAAACTGCCTTTTTCCATTCGAGTGCTGCTGGAAAATGCACTCAGGAACGAGGACGGCCGGCTGGTTACCGGCGAGGATGTGGAAAAGGTGTTACGTTACAATGCCCGCCAGGTGGCGCCGGTGGAATTTCCCTACATGCCTGCCCGGGTCATTTTGCAGGATTTTACCGGTGTGCCGGCCGTGGTGGACCTGGCCGCCATGCGCGATGCCATGGTCGCGTTTAAAAAGGATCCGGCAAAGATCAATCCCATCGTCCGTTCGGATCTGGTCATCGACCATTCGGTGCAGGTGGACTTTTTCGGCCGAGCCGATGCCTTCCGCCTGAACACCCAGCGCGAATTCGAACGCAACCGGGAACGCTACACCCTGCTGCGGTGGGCCCAGCAAAGTTTCGACAACTTCAGCGTGGTGCCTCCGGGTACCGGTATCGTCCATCAGGTCAATCTGGAATATCTGGCCACGGTGGTCACGCCCATGCAAACCGCAGATGGGTGGCTTGCTTTTCCCGATACGCTGGTGGGCACCGATTCCCACACCACCATGATCAACGGCCTCAGCGTGATCGGCTGGGGTGTTGGCGGCATTGAGGCCGAAGCTGTGATGCTGGGGCAGCCCTATTACATGATGCTGCCCGAGGTGGTGGGCTTTCGGTTGACCGGTCAGTTGCCCGAAGGAGCCACCGCCACCGATCTGGTGCTCACCGTCACCCAGATGCTGCGCCAGCGCGGTGTGGTGGGCAAGTTTGTGGAATTTTTCGGCGAAGGGCTGGGAAAACTGAGCATTGCCGACAAGGCCACGATTGCCAACATGGCGCCGGAATACGGGGCCACAATGGGCTTTTTCCCCATCGATGACGCCACTCTGGACTATTTGCGCCTCACCGGCCGCAGCGAGGAGCAGGTGCAGCTGGTGGAGGCCTATGCCAAGGAGCAGGGCCTGTTCCGCACCGCCGAAACACCCGATCCGGACTTCTCCGACGTGCTGAAGCTGGATATGGGTCAGGTAGAGCCCAGCCTGGCTGGACCCCGCCGGCCGCAGGACCGGGTACCCATGCGGGAAATGAAAAAGCAGTTCTACGTGGTGCTGAAAGATTTGTTCAAAAAGCCCATTCCGGAAGCTGTACCGGCCGAGCACTGGGAAGACCAGGGAGGCGCCGATCCCGCCGTGGCTGCTCACACCGCCTCCGGAGACCAGATTACCGTGAACATGGAGGGAGAAACCTTCACCCTGGATCATGGTTCGGTTGTCATTGCTGCCATCACCAGCTGTACCAATACCTCCAATCCCTCGGTCATGGTCGCCGCCGGTCTGGTGGCCAAAAAGGCGCTGGAACGGGGCCTACGTACCAAACCCTGGGTGAAAACCAGTCTGGCGCCCGGTTCTCAGGTAGTCCCCGAGTATCTGAAACGGGCAGGCTTAATGGAGGCCCTGGAAGCCCAGCGCTTCAATCTGGTCGGCTTTGGCTGCACCACCTGCATCGGCAACAGCGGCCCGCTGCCCAAGGAAATTGACGAAGCGATCAAAGAGAAGGACCTGGTGGCCGTGTCGGTGTTGAGTGGCAATCGCAATTTTGAAGGGCGGATTCATCCCTCCGTGCGGGCCAATTACCTGGCTTCCCCACCGCTGGTGGTGGCCTATGCCCTGGCCGGACGCATCGACATCGATTTTCAGAATGAGCCGATCGGGGTGGACGAGAACGGGACGCCGGTTTACCTGCGGGACATCTGGCCCTCCCTGGAGGAAGTCAACCAGGCGGTAAGCCAGGCGCTGGATTCGGAGATGTTCCGCCAAAAATACGCCCACGTTTACGACGGGGATGATCAATGGCGCGCCCTACCGGCCGGCAAGAGCGAAATTTACCCCTGGGACCCCCAGTCCACCTACATTAAGCGCCCACCCTTCTTCGAGGGGATGAAGGCGGAGCCGGAGCCCTTCCGGGACATTCACGATGCGCGCGTGCTGGTACTGTTGGGCGACTCGGTGACCACCGACCACATCTCTCCGGCCGGTGCCATCCCCATCAACAGTCCGGCCGGCCAGTACCTGATTGAGCATGGCGTGCAGCCCCGGGATTTCAATTCCTACGGCTCCCGCCGGGGCAACCACGAGGTGATGATGCGGGGCACCTTTGGTAACATCCGCCTGAAGAACCTGCTGCTGGATGGGGTAGAAGGTGGCTACACCATCTACCTGCCCACCGGCGAGCAAATGTTCATCTACGATGCAGCCATGCGCTATCAGAAAGACGGCACCCCACTGATTGTGATTGCCGGCAAGGAGTACGGCACGGGCAGCAGCCGGGATTGGGCGGCCAAAGGCACCGCCCTGCTGGGCGTGAAGGCGGTGATTGCCGAAAGCTTCGAGCGCATTCACCGGAGCAACCTGATCGGAATGGGGGTGCTGCCCCTCCAGTTTCTGCCTGGCGACAATCGGGAGAAACTGGGACTGACCGGAAGGGAAATTTACCAGATCGAGGGCATTGCCCAGGGGCTGGAGCCAGGCCAGGAAGTCCACGTGCGGGCCATCCGCGAGGACAACGTGGAGACCACCTTCAACGTGAAGGTCCGGCTGGACACACCCATCGAAGTGGAATACTACCACAACGGCGGCATCCTGCACACCGTGCTTCGGCAGCTGGCTGCTCAGGAAGACTGACGACGGTTAACCCCTGCATCCCTCTGTGTGGGAGGGGCGCAGGGGGGTGCTTTCGATGGTCCAACGGTGCAGGTTCGCCACCAGCCGGTTCATCTGCAGAACAGGCGATCCGGACAGAATTGATGAGCAGAGCAGACATACACCCAACGCCGCCATCTGAGCTCCCCGAAGGCTGGCGGCTGGAGGGGCGACGCGCCCTGGTCACTGGAGGTACCCGTGGCATTGGACGGGCCATCGTGGAGCAATTGCTCGGTTTTGGCTGTCGGGTTTTTCTGGTGGCGCGGAATCAGAGCGAGCTGGATGAACGAGTAGGGGAGTGGCAGGCCCGAGGATATCCGGTGGATGGGTTTGCTGCCGACCTTGGTAGAGAAGCCGATCGCAGGCGGCTGGTGGACTGGCTCGCCGGGCAAGTGGAAGCCCTGGAAATCCTGGTCAACAATGCCGGCAGCAACCTCCGGAAGCCTTTTCTGGACTACAGGTTGGAGGAATACGAGGCTTTGATGCGTCTGAATCTGACTGCAGCCTTCCGTTTGTGCCAACTGACCTTTCCGCTACTGAAAAACGCCGGGTCGGCTTCGGTGGTCAACATTGCTTCGGTGGCCGGCCTGACCCATCTGCCCACCGGCGCACCCTACGCCATCAGCAAGGCCGGCCTCATCCAGCTAACCCGAAACCTGGCCGTAGAATGGGCCGAGCACGGCATTCGGGTCAATTGCATTGCCCCCTGGTACATCCGAACCCCGCTTACCGAAGGTGTTCTAAGCCAGCCTGAATATCGGAGCCGGGTCCTTGCCCGGACCCCACTGGGCCGCATTGGCCGGCCGGAAGAGGTGGCCGGCCTGGCCGTCTTCCTCTGCCTGCCCATCGCAGGCTACATTAGCGGGCAAACCATTGCCGTGGACGGGGGCTTCTTGTGCAAGGGCATGTAAGGCCGGGGATGCCAGTGCCCGATGGCAATGCTCCCGTCGCGCTGTGAACCTGGTGAACCTTGGTACAAAACAATACCCCCGAATGCAACGGCAATTCGGGGGTGAATCTATGTCTGTGGATCAGAGGAGACTGTGTTAGCCGGCCACCACGGTTTCTTCCCGTATGGGCTTGGGTTTGTGGTGTAAAACGCCGGCATTGGCAATCTCGCCGCGGGTAAATTCCACCGTGGTCACTTTGCCGGCTCGCAGCATCTCCTTCAGGGCATTGGTGGCCACCCAGGGGTCCACCGTTTCCCCACAGGTGAACACATCGATGGCTGCGTAGCCGTATTCGGGCCAGGTGTGAATGGCCAGGTGCGATTCGGCAATCACCACCACCCCGCTCACGCCATGCGGATTGAACTTGTGAAAAGTGGATGTCACAATCGTCGCGCCACACTCCAGCGCAGCCCGCTTCATGTACATTTCTATTTGATGCACGTCGTTGAGTATCTCCCGATCACAGTCAAAAAATTCGGCCAGAATGTGTCGTCCCAATCCTTTCAACGCGCTCTCCTCCTCACGTTAATAATTCACCAGCAAAACTTCGGCCTGTTTTTTGGTCAGATTTCGAATCTCCAGCTTGTGGTCGAAAAAGATGTAAAAACAATCGCCCCGATTGACAATGCGTTTCTCCGGTCCCACGCGCAGTTCAATCCTTCCCTTAAGAATAAACCCGAATCCCTCGTCTTCCTCGTAACTCTGGACAAATTGAGCCTCCGGTTGCAGAATGATGCATTGCGGCTCCATTTCCAGATACTTGAGCTTGGGAATCAGATTTTGAATGACAAACCCTTTTCCCTCCCGCTCGACAATGCGATCTTTCTTGGTGTAGATGTTGCGTTCGCGTTCTTCAAGATCGCTGAAAAAGGTGGCCAGGTCCACACCCAGCACGTCCAGAACTTGCTTTAAGGTCACCACCGAAGGAACGGTCTTGTCCCGCTCCAGCTGGGAAATAAAGCCCTTGGTCAGGTCGGCCTTGTCGGCCAGTTCCTCTATGGTCAGTCCCCGTAGCTTGCGCAATCGGCGGAGCTTGGGCCCAATTTTCATGCCATTGGCCATGTGGTTCCTTGTTTAACATCATGAACAAAACTTTTACTAAAAGCACAAAAAATTAATCGATGAAAACACCTTCGACAAGTGTAAAAATTTTTTAATGTAAATATTTTGTTCATAATAGTAAACTTTTCGGCTGGCAAGGGTTCCTAGAGGAAAGACTTCCATTGCCCCGTTATCGCCCTTAAAACGGCGGCCGTTAACTTGTTGTAATCCATATATTTGTGAACCGATTAATCCCAATGGACACCTGCCCCAGGCAAGTGATAAGCTACTCGCCTGGCAATCAAAATGTTTACCTATACTAAACAAAGTGCCGTTTTTAGGAAGAATTGAAAAGGCTCCCGGTAAAGGCGTAACGCTGGGAATGGGAGAGAACAAAAAACATTTTAGCTGCCCAGGGGTAAAACAGCACTGTCTCCAGGTCGGGAAGCAAGGAAAAGCGCCCTTACGTCCAACCGATGTGGGCGTTTTGACCAATCGTTAAGGAAGCGGAAAGCTCAGATTTCGTATTGAATCAGACTGTGTACCCGGTATTTGCTCAACTTTTCCCTGCCTTTAAGCGAGGTCAGTTCAATCAGAAAGCTGAGCCCCACGATTTGGCCGCCCAGTTTTTCGACCAAAGTGCAGGTGGCTTGGGCGGTGCCGCCGGTGGCCAGCAGGTCGTCGATAACCAGAACGCGATCTCCGGCCTCAATGCCATCCAAGTGCACTTCCAAGCTGTCGGTTCCGTATTCCAGCTGATATTCTTCGCTCAGGGTCTCGGCCGGCAATTTGCCCGGCTTTCGAACCGGAATAAAACCGGCATTGAGTTTGTATGCCATAGCAGCACCGAAAATGAAACCGCGGCTCTCGATCCCCACAATCTTGTTAATTTCCTCCTCTTTGTACGGGCCGTACATCTGATCGACCGCCGCCGCAAAAACGTCTCCCTCCTTGAGCAGGGTG
Organism: Calditrichota bacterium; assembly: GCA_003696445.1. GTDB lineage: Bacteria > Calditrichota > Calditrichia > RBG-13-44-9 > J042 > J042. The sequence continues at coordinate 14,345 of RFHE01000009.1, forward strand.
GTAATATCCTTGAATTGAATCCCCTTAACCGGGAAATCGGGAATGTTCCGTATGTACTCGCTGAAATTGATCATTGGCCTCTCCCGATGGATTGTTTAACAGCGTTTCGGCCATTAGGCCGTTTATTTTCTACCGAATCTCAGATGGCTCAACCGGGTTCATCTGAGCCTTGTTTTTCAAAAAGCAATCGAAAACTCCTGGTATTTGCCGGTAGGGAGCTTCCAGTCCACTTCCACATGAGTCACCCGAGCGGCCGGCGGCCCCTGGTTCAAGTCGGCCAGTAATTGTTCCAGCACCTCCCGTTCCCCTTCGGCGTAAACTTCAACACTCCCATCGGGCAGGTTCTTTACGTAACCGGTTACCCCGTACAAAAAGGCTTTATCCTCGACAAAAAAACGGTACCCTACCCCCTGAACCTGGCCATACACCCTGGCCTGGAAAGCTGCTTTAGCCATTGTCGGTTACCTCCCACATTCAGCCTGCTCTTTTTCTGTAAAGAAAGAAATTGATTTTGTCCAAAAAATCAACACCTGGTGGAAAATTAGCCACAATTTACCGGTGGAACTTGAAAGGGAGTAGATTTTTCCTAAAATGACGCAAATTGGACCAACTCTGTAAAATGCCTTGTCGAGAGGATCAAAACGGCTAAGCCACTTAGAGGATTGTTTACAGGTAAATAAACACGCTCACTTTGTCCCTTCCCCGGCGATAAGGGATTGGGAGGCGAGCTGATGTGCTTGCGCGAAACAATCACCGGGACAAAATCACAGTTTTTCTCCACTTTTTGGCTTCCCCGGAGGAAAGAGACACCCGACATTTAACCTGTTTTTAACGGCTTTTACACGGCCTCTTTAACGGAGATATTGAAAGGCTTTATCCACGGCTTCGGCAGGGGTTTGGGCGAACTCGATGCCCGGAACTCGAAGCCAGGGATGGAGGGCAACGACCGGTTTGCCCAGTTGCAGGGCGTAGGCGATTTCGGAAAGGGTGCCATAGCGGCCGTTGATGGCGATACAGACCTGGGCGGTGCGCACAATTAAAATGTTGCGGCCCACTCCCATCCCGGTGGCAATGGGGATGGTAACAAACCGATTGGCTTGCTGAATAGAGTCGCTGGGGAGAATGCCCACGGTAAGGCCCTGCTGCTCCCTGGCCCCTTTGCACACCGCTTCCATAATGCCGAACAGGCCGCCACAGACCACAATGCCGCCACGCCGGGCGATTTCACGACCAACGACCTCGGCAGCCAGGTAGTCCTTGGGGTCCGGATCGCTGCCACCGAATACCCCGATCAGCGGGCCGGGCACGCTCATCGCGTTTCTCCCTCAGGGTGTCAGCCGGTAAATGGTCCGCGGGAAAGGAATGGTTTCTCGAACGTGGTGCGTGCCGCAAATCCAGGCTACCGTCCGTTCCACGCCCAGACCAAAGCCGGAATGGGGCACGCTCCCGTAACGCCGTAAATCCAGATACCATTCAAAGGCCTCGCGAGGCAAATTGTGTTCTTCCAGCCGTTGAACCAGCGTGTCGTAATCGTCCTCGCGCTGGCTGCCCCCAATAATTTCCCCGTAGCCTTCCGGTGCCAGTACATCCATGGCCAGTGCCAGATCCGGGTTCTGGGGATCGCGCTTCATGTAAAAGGCCTTCACCGCGGCCGGATAACGGTGTACGATGACCGGTTTGTCGAATTGATTGGAAATGACCGTCTCATCGGTTCCGCCGAAATCGTCGCCCCACTGAAAGTCGATCTGATTGTCGTGCAGTATTTGGACCGCTTCATCGTAGGTGATTCTGGGGAAAGGCGGGCTTACCTTCTCCAGGCGCGAGGTGTCCCGTTCCAGCATGTTCAATTCCATCTGGCAGTTTTCCAAAACATGCTGAACAATATGCGAGACAAAGTCTTCGGCCAGTTTCATGTTGTCATCTAAATCGGCGTAAGCCACTTCCGGCTCCACCATCCAGAACTCGGTTAGGTGGCGGCGTGTTTTGGACTTCTCGGCCCGGAAGGTGCCGCCAAAACAGTACACCTTGCCAAAGGCCATAGCCGCTGCTTCGGCGTACAGCTGTCCGCTCTGGGTCAGGTAGGCTTTTTCCCCGAAATAATCGGTTTCGAAGAGGGTGGTGGTACCTTCACAGGCCGCCGGCGTAAAGATGGGGGTATCCACCAGCACGAACCCGCGGCTGTTGAAAAAGTCCCGAATGGCCTTTACCACCTGATGCCGGATGCGCAGCACGGCAAAAGGGCGGCGGTGCCGCAGCCACAGATGGCGATGGTCCAGCAAGAAATCGATGCCATGTTCTTTTTTCCCGATGGGATATTCCTCGGCCCGGTGGATGATCCTTAGGTCGGTCACCAACAACTCGTAGCCCAGCGGCGATCGGCGATCCTCCTTCACCAGGCCTTTCACCAAAAGGGACGATTCCAGGCTCAGCTGATTGTAGGCTTCGAACACCTCGTCGGGACACTCGCCCTTCACCACCACGCACTGAATGGTGTTGGTCCCATCCCGAACAAGCAGGAAGTGAATTTTTCCGCTGGACCGTTTATTGGACAACCAGCCGGCCAGGATAACTTCTTCGCCGACGTGTTGATGGATTTCTTCAATATATACCCGTTGCTTGTAGGCCTTTTCGTCTAACATGGGCTGGTTCCTCGCTATCCTTTTCCTGTATCCGCTGGTTAACGCTTCTGGGCTGCATACAATGCGCCTTTAGTTGAAGCAAAGTTTAATTTTAAGGGAAATCTACAGGTAAAGCAACCATCCAGGGGGAATAGCGGGCGGTAAAACAGGTCGGCCCTTCCGGACCGACCTGCTGGTGTGGTGCCGTAAACGCTTGGGAATGGGCAATTACGGCTTTCGTTTGCCCTGAATGAAAGCTTCGGCAATTTCTACATCTTCCCGGCTGCCGATGAACAGAGGGGTGCGCTGGTGCAGCGAGTCGGGTTTAATGTCCAAGATTCGGCGATAGCCGTCGCTGGCTTTGCCCCCGGCCTGTTCTACAATAAAAGCCAGGGGGTTAGCCTCGTAGAGGAGCCGTAGCTTGCCTTTTCGCCGGTCGGGGCTCTTGTTGTCGCCGGGGTAGAGGAAAATGCCCCCTTTCAGCAAATTTCGGTGGAAATCCGCAACCAGCGAACCAATGTAGCGCGAGTTCAGCGGGCGCCCGTCGCTGGGATCGGCCTTTTTGGCCCAGCGGATGTAATTGCGCATGCCCTCGTCCCAGTAGTCGTAATAGCTTTCGTTCACGCTGTAAATTTTTCCTTTCGAGGGGATTTTAATGTTCTCGTGGGAGAGCACAAATTCCCCGTAGCTGGGATCCAGGGTAAACCCATGCACCCCGGTACCTGTGGTGTACACCAGCATGGTGCTGGAGCCGTAAATGACGTAACCGGCACACACCTGAGCGTAGCCGGGCTGCAGCAGGTCTTCCAACTGGCCGGGGCCATCCCCTGGGGTTACCCGCCGGAAGATGCTGAAAATGGTTCCGATACTCACATTCACATCGATATTTGAGGATCCATCCAGGGGATCGAACACGCACACATACTTTCCCATAGGCACTTCATCGGGAATGGGGATCAGATCCTCGCTTTCCTCGGATGCCATGGCACAGAGCTTGCCACCGTAAGCCAGGGAACGTACCAGAACGTCGTTGGCGAATACATCCAGCTTGGCCTGTTCCTCGCCGTACACATTGGTGGTGCCCGCCTGACCCAGAATGTCCACCAAGCCGGCTTTGTTGACGTGGTAGGAGATAATCTTGGCCGCCAGGGCAATGTCCGACAAGAGTGCTGTGAAAGCTCCGGTGGCCTCCGGATAGAGGCGCTCCTGTTCAATAATAAAGCGATTCAGGGTTCGCACAAAATTGCTCATACCTTCCTCCTAATCGGGTTGGGTTTAGGTTGTGGGTTTGTTGAATTGCCGTTGTTTCGGCTGTAATTAGATTGAAAGAATTCTGCGGGTTGGTTCCGGTTGTTGTAAAGGCGATGTTGAGCCGAGCCGCCTTCATGGCCAATGCAGCCTACTTCACCATTAAAATGGGAACCGGTGACGTCCTCATCACCTGGACGGTAATGCTACCCAAAATGGCTTCACGAATTCGCGAATGCCCGTAGGAGCCCATTAAAATCAGGTCGGCCTGAATCTCCTTGCAGGTATCAACAATTTTTTCAGCCGGATCGCCTTCCTTGTGAATGAGACTTAGCTCGGGCAGAGCATAGGCCGACAGGTAATCCTGAGCTTCCTGAAGGATTTTTTCAGCCTCCTCCCGGTGAGCCTGAACGGTGAGCACTGCCAGAGGGATTTGCAACTGGCTGGCGATAAAGCCTGCCCAGGGCAGTACACGATTGGAGTTCACACTTCCGTCGTAGGCCACCAGCAATCGTTTGATAGGTTGAAAGTGTTTCCTGACAATGAACACAGGTTTGGTGCATTGCCGAGTAACAGCCTCCAGTGTGGCACCAAGCATTTTATCGCTCCAGCGCTCAAATTCCCCCCGAGAGCCCATGACCACTAAATCTGCCAGCTTGGATTTTTCCAGAATCACATCCACCGGCGAGCCGCTTTCCTTCTCCAGCTGAAAGTTGACTCCAGCTTCGCCAAGCACCTCCGAAGCCCGTTGCAGCACCTTTTCGGCCTTTTCCTCCAACAGTCGCTGGGACTCTTCCTGATAGGTACTGGAAGGAATAATCGGTGCAAAGCCTTCCACACCAATGGCTACCGCCCATTCAAAAATGCGAATGTCCATGACCGTCAGAACTCGGAGCCTGGCCTGAAAGGCTTTGCCCAGCAGAATCCCGTATTGTAAAATGGGTTCGCTGTAAGGGGAGCCATCTACGGCCAGAAGAATGGATTTGATCATCAAGCAGTTCCACCAGCTGTTTGTTTTTCTTGAAAATGATAACAAATTTTTCTTCGTTCGGCAACCAGAGTTTTACGCCATTTGGCCACTGTAGCGCCTCCCCCCTTGGAAGCCGGAAACGGCGTTCAGAAAGGGCTTCTTTTCAAGATTCTTTCTTGCACAGGGGCACTGGAGCCAATAAATTTCTCCCCTTTCAAGGACGGAGGTGCCTTTAGCCAGTAAACTGCTACCGATTTAGCCACCAAAATTCAGCGAACGCGGATTACAGGGATAGGTCAGTTTGAACGCATTAAGAAGGCACCTTCTGTTTTTCCTGCTTTTAAGCACCCTGCAGTTGGCTCATGCTGTTGGGTTGCAGCAATTGAAATCCCCACCGGATATTGTTCCGGTTGTGCCGCCGGTTTACCACGGCTTACAACACTTCTTTGTTGATTCCACCTTGTTCAGTTCCCCGTTTTCCGGTTTTCGGCGGGTGGTTAAAATCGACACCGCCTGGCAATTTGTGGACATCGAAGAACAACTGTTTAACCATTTCTACCGGCTGCCCATCCGGGTGGACCTGGATTATTTTATCCGGCAGAATTTAGCTGCTGTAAACCGAGAAAAGTTTCGCGAAACCACCCTCAAATATCTACAACAGGCACAGCAGGTGGGCGGTGGGGGCATTCGGCTCAACATCCCCATGCGCATTAAAAGTAAGGCCTTTCGCCGGATTTTTGGCGGCGACCAGGTGGGTCTGCGTGTGACCGGTAACATTTCCTTCGAACTTTCCGGCAGGCAGGAAAATCGTTCCGGATCGGCCCTGAATTCCTTCGATCAGGGCGGCATTTTTACCCCCCGCTTTAAACAGACCCAGCAGTTCCGGGTGGAAGGCAAAGTAGGCGACAAGGTGACCGTTTCGGTGGATCAGAATAGCGAGGCGACCTTCGATTTCGAAAATACCCTCCGGCTGGTTTACGAAGGCGACGAGGACGAAATCGTCCAGAAAATTGAAGCGGGCAATGTGGCCCTTACCCTGCCTCAGACCCGATTTGTGTCGGTCAATTCCAACCACCAGGGCCTGTTTGGTCTGAAAAGCCAGATGCGGGTGGGCAACTTCAAGTTTACCGGCATCGCTAGTCTGGAAAGGGGGCAAAATCAGAAAATTACCAAAACCGGCTCGGCCACCGAAAATACCTTTCGCATCCGCGATTACGAGTACGTGCGCGATCGGTTCTTCTTTGTCGATTCTTCCTATCTGGACATTTTCGGCAATTTTAACGATCGGATGGTTTGGCAGCTGCCAGCCAATCGCCCGATTAAAATTTTACAGTTGGATGTGTGGATCAGCACCCGCCAGAGCGACCCGGACAAACCGCGCCAGGCCTATGCCACCATTCACCCCAACGAGTTCATTCAGAAACTGCAGAACGGGGAGGACCCCAACGAGTTCCCGGTGGTGGCCGGCCAATCCGAAGCAGGCTTCTTTAAGCGCCTGGAATTTGGCAAGGACTACGACTACGACGAGTTCCGGGGCTATTTCTGGCTCAATCGCCAGGTCAACGACCAGGACGTCATCGCCATCTCCTACATCACCGAAGGGGACACGGTGGGGATGCCCTTCCAGAAGATCGACGAAAACACCCCACTGGTGATTCTCAAATTGATCAAGCCGCGTGCGGCCAAGCCCGAATTTAAATCCACCTGGAAGCTGGCCATGCGCAACGTGTACAACTTGGGGGCCAGCGGCATTTCCACCGAAGGCTTCGACGTGAAGATTCTTTTCTACAAAACCGGTGAGGACCTGGATGTTGACCCGGCAACCGGCAAAACCTTCAACTTCCTGCTCGGGCTGGACCGGCTCAACGAACAGGGCAATCTGGTGGATGGTGGGGACCGGATTATCGACGTGCGCAACGGCTGGATTTTCGACCTGGCCCACGGCTACCTGATTTTCCCTGAACTCACGCCGTTCAACCCTCCGCCGGGCAGCCGCTTCGCTTTCGGCGATCCTTCATTGAAGGTAGATATCTACAACCTCAAGGACCGCACCGAGGAAATTAACCGATCCAAGTTTGAGCTTGAGATTACTACCAAATCGGTCTCCTCGACCTTCGACCTGGGCTTTAACGTGTTGGAAGGCTCGGAAGTGGTGCGGCTAAACGGCCGGGTGCTGGAGCGGGACAAGGATTACACCATCGACTATTTCAGCGGGCAATTGCAGATTCTGGCCCCGGAAGCGCGCCGCGCCGATGCCCAGGTGGAAATCGACTACGAGCGCGGTTCCCTGTTCCAACTGGACAAGAAAACCCTCCTGGGTGGTCGGCTCGATTACGAGTTCGGCGAGAACAATTTCATTGGCCTCACCACCCTGTTTTTTAACCAAACCACCCTGGACCAGCGCATTCGGGTGGGACAGGAGCCGATTAAAAATTTCATCTGGGACATCAACTCCTCCTTTACCTTCAAGCCCAACTTCCTGACCCGGGCCCTGGACAAATTGCCGTTGGTGGAAACCTCGGCCGAGTCCCGCCTGAAGCTGGAAGCCGAAATCGCCCAGGTAAAGCCCAATCCCAACAGCTTTAACGAAAAACGCCTGGGGGAGAAGAAAGGGGTAGCCTACATCGACGATTTTGAGGGAAGCAAGCGCTTTACCACCCTGGGCATCGGGTTTCGCACCTGGAGTTTTGCTTCCGTGCCGGTCCGCTTTCGCATCCCCGAACTGGGCATCGATTACAGCCAGCCCACAGACGCCAGGGCGGCCGAAGAATACATCCGGCGCATGGACCGAAACCGGGTGCAATTTAACTGGTTCAACCCCTTCACGCCGGTGCCCATCAAGGACATCTGGCCGGATAAGGATGTGAACGCCCAGACCGGAACCACCACCAACGTGCTCAACCTGCGCTGGAAGAACGACAGCATTCCTCGGGACAGCGCCTGGGCGGGCATCATGCGCAGCACCATTACCTTTCCGGACCAGAAGAAGACCAAGTTCATCGAACTGTGGGTGCTGGGCGATGTGGGGCGGATTAACATCGATATCGGGAAAATCAGCGAGGACTACTGGGTTCGGGGGACGGTTCCGGAATCGGGAGTGCCCTCGCTGGGCAACCTGAATACTGAGGACAAAAACGGCAACGGCCTGCTGGACCTGGATGAGGATACCGGCATCGACGGCATTCCCGACGAGCTGGAAGATGGCAGCTACGACGATAATTGGGCTGCGCCGGCCAATACCAACCCGCCGTTTCTGGGCATCAATGGCACCGAGGGCAACAGCGATGCGCAGGGCGCCCGCTTCCCCGATACCGAGGACCTCAACGAAAACGGTATTGTGGATCTGACCAACGAATATTTTTCCTACAGCTTCGATCTGTCCGATCAGACCAATCCCTACATCAAGGGGCGGACCGAAAAGGGCTGGCGACTGTATCGCATTCCCATCCGGGAACCTGACTTCGTGATCGGCAATCCGGACACCAATTTCCAGGAAATCTTCGCCGTTCGCTTGTGGATTAACAATCTGGAGCCGGACAGCCAGTACCACTTCATCAGCCTGGCCACCTTCGAGTTTGTGGGCAACGAATGGGAAGAGCAGGGGGTGACCCTTGCAGACAGCAACCAGACTGTGATTCCGGACAGCAGTTTTTCCATTGCAGTGTACAATACCGAGGAAAACGTTCGGGAAGTGCCCGGCGGCCCGGAGGCTTACCACTCGCCGCCCAACGTTACCGGAATTCGGGATCGGATTACCCGCGCGTTGAGCAAAGAACAGTCCCTGGTGTTGCAGTTGCGCTATTTGCCGGCTGGAGCGGTGGCCGAGGCGCGCAAGCAGCTGGCCGAAAAAATGAACATTCTCCATTACCGAAAACTGAAGGCCTTTGTTCACGGGGATCGCAATCTCCCCGAACAGGACTCGCCCCTGGAATTTTTCATCCGCTTCGGGCCCAATTCGGACATCTATTACGAGGTGGGGGAGAAGGTCTATCCCCACTGGGACGAACGCAACAATGTGGAAATCGACTTCGATGAACTCACCCGAACCAAACGCGACGAATTTCTGATCGGCGATACCCTGGGCAACCTGCCGGTGCATTACCGCAAGGACCCCAATAACCCGGAGAAATACTTCAAGGTGGTGGGCAATCCGGGACTCCACAACATCAATTACTTTGTCATTGGCGCCCGTAATGTGGGCCCGGACGATATCCGCGGCATGGAGATCTGGGTGGATGAGTTACGGGTCACCGATGTGGAGCGGCAAACAGGCACCGCCATGCGGGTGCTGGCCGACCTGGCCCTGGCCGATGTCGCCACCTTCCGCGGCCAGTGGGAAATGGTGGACGATGATTTCCGCAAGCTGGAACAGAAATTCGCCAGCACCAACGGCCGGGATATGAATCGCCACCGGCAGAGCTACTTCGCCAAGGTTCAGCTGGACAAGTTCTTACCCGAATCGTTCGCCCTGCAGATACCGGTGAACGGAAGCATTACCCGCTCGCAGGACGTGCCCAAATACTTCTACAACAGCGACCAGCGTACCCATTACCAGCCCACCGGTGTGGATCGGCTTCGAGCCTTTCTGGGCATGGTGGACCTGTCCCCGGAATTAAAGGCTATCTCTACCCTGAATGAATCGCGTACCCTTGGTGCCACCATCCAGCGCCGGCGCTCTCCAAAATCTCCCTGGTATTTTCGCTACACCATCGATCGGCTGGTACTGGATCTGGACTATGCGAAACGCCACTCCAGCAGCGCCAATGTGTTGTTTAACGACGGCCAGAGCCTGAGCGCCCGCCTGCAATACAGCCTGGATTTC
>RFHE01000123.1 GCA_003696445.1 Calditrichota bacterium
CCATCCTTTCTTTTTGTTTGGTTTTCAAAATGTAGTTTTGAGCAGGCTAAGTACCTGGGATAATTTAACGCGAATATCCAATAAAGTTTGATTTTGATTGTTGACTTTGCCTGGCGAAAACTGCCTTGGTGAATTTGCCTTATCTTTGCTTTAGTAGTAATGCATCCTCTACGAGGATGAATGGGGTTTTGGCGGATGCTGTAGCTACAATAATGGAGCCCCTACGGGGCTCTTCTTTCTATTCTTGGGCGGCTTCTATGGCTACAATAATGGAGCCTCTACGAGGCTCGTTCTTATCTTTAGTTCCGGCGGGTAGTTTACGGAGTTTCAGGCATTCAGACGATCTCATCTGCCATCAACTTCGTAGAAGTTGAAATGTTGTAGCATCATCCTCCCTCACCCCCAGGCCGGATGCAGGCGACCGGATGCGTCCCGGTAAAAGGGCAACCACACCGGCTTCAGGAAAGCCACGAAAATGGCGCTCTTTCGGGGCCGGACGGTGATGGTTTTCAGCTCTTCCGCCTGCCGGCCGAATTGTTCACCCGCCTCACTCAGGGCCTGCTGCAGTTCGGCTTCCAGCGCCTGGATTTTTTCCTGAATGCGCGCCACAGCTTCCCGGGCCCGCTCGATATCTTCTTTTTCCCGGCGGGTTCTCGCTATCCCGCGTGCGGCGGTTCCGGCACGGCCCAGCGTGGTGCGGCTGACCGCCTTGCGGCCCAAAAACGCCCCCAGCAGGGCGGTGCCAAAGGAAATGGCCGTCTGCATGGTCTGTTGCCGGTACTGGGTCTGCTCCCGCTCCAGCCGTTCCTGCGCCCGGAGCAACTGCCCCTGAAGGCGTTCCAGTTTCCGGGCGTATTTCTCTCGAACCTTCTCCAGCCACTGGTCTCGCTTTTCCCTTAGCTGCTGGCTGCAACGCAGCCGAAAGTCCGCCTCGCTTTCTCCGGGATGAGAATATTGCTTCAGCACAGGGTGGTAGAACAGGGCCAAGGTCTCCGTGCGGTAGAGGGTGGTCTTCAGATCCTTCTCCCAGCTGGTGAGCAAACGGGGCGACCATTTTCCGGAGGGGAAAGGCAGGAATTCCCCCGGCTGAGGCGGTTCTTCCCGGAGCGCCTGCTCGGCAAACTGAAACGGTTCGCTCAGTTCCCAGGGCAGGCGAGGGGAGAGCTCGTCCAGTTCCAGCACGCCGCCCAACGCCCGGGTGTGTTCAATGTTCTTCCGGGCATCGCGGAACTCAATTTCCGCCTGCCACAGCAGGCTGGGGCAGTACACCAGTTGGCCGTTTCCGGTGGTCTCGGGCGCCGGACTCAGAAAAGGCATCTCCAGCCCGGGGGGCAGGATGGGTTCCCGGGAGGTTGCTGGGGTAGGGGCTCGGGAGTGAGCACCCTGCATCGGTGCTGTGGAGAGAAGTGGCGGTTGGGCAGTGGCCCGCCTGAGGGCCGCCTGCTTCAGCTGTTTAATCTGGGCGCGGGTCAGCGGGCCGCACAGGTAGGACATGGCCCAGCGGGTGTGAAACACCACCGGCTCTTTTTCGTGCACATTGTGCAGGTAAAACACCCGTTTGGCCAGGCCGCGAATGGTCCGGGCAATGGCTTCCCGGCCGGCTCCGCCACGAAGATTCTCCAGCCCATCCAGCAGTCGATTTAAATCCTGTTCGGTTTGCAAGCGCCCTACAAACCAGGTCCCTGCATTGGACAGTCCCTTGTAATCCAGGTCCACCGGATTCTGAGTGGCCAGCACCAGCCCCAGGCCGAAGGCACGGGCCTGCTTGAGCAGGGTGAGGAGCGGCTTTTTGGAGGGGGGATTGGCCACCGGAGGCATAAAGCCGAACAACTCGTCGATGTAGAGCAGGGCGCGCAGGCTGGTGGTGCCGGGCTGGGTGCGAATCCAGGCCAGCACTTCGTTCAGCAGCAGGGAGACAAAAAACATGCGTTCCCCCGGGGAGAGGTGAGCCAGCGTCAGGATGGCCACCCGGGGCTTGCCCTCCGCGGTGTAGAGCAGATTCTGGATGTTCAGCGGTTCGCCTTCCAGCCAGATGGAAAAGCCCGGGGCGGCCAGCAGGTTGTTTAACTTCATGGCCAGCTGGAATCGCTGTTCGGCGGGCAGAAACGATTCCAGATCAAACACGCCGATACGTTCCAGCGGCGGGTCCTGAATTTCGTGAATCAGGCGGGCCAGATCCAGATCCTGCCCCTGCTGCCAGTGGGTGCTGAACAGATTGCTCAGAAAAATGTGCGGGCGGCTCTGCAGGGGATCGGCCGGCTCCCCCAGCAGGGAAAGCAGGCTGGTCACGGTGGTGCTGACCCGATCCTGCAGCACCTCCTGATCCTGACGAACCGCTTCCGGAGGGGCCATGAGAGAACCCAGGATGGAAATGGGGACGCCTGCGCTGGAACCGGGCGTGTACACCTGCCGCTCGGCGGCTTCGGCGAACCGGCGGATGCGCTCCCCATCCTGACCCCATTCGGCCAGGCCCTTCCGCCACAGCGCAGCCGCCCGTTCCGCCAGTTCCCGGGTGGTCAGGTTCTTCTGCAGTGCCTCTTCGGGATTGATCCAGGGCTCAAAATCCTCTGGGCGCAATTCGGGAAATGCCAGCAGCAGGTTGGTCAGGTCGCCCTTTGGATCGACCACCAGCGAAGGAATCCCGTCTATGGTGGCTTCCTCAATCAGGCTCACGCACAGGCCGGTTTTCCCGGAACCGGTCATGCCCACGCACACCGCGTGAGTGGTCAGATCCCGCGCCTCGTAGAGCACGGCTTCGTCGAGGATGCCTCCACCGGCCGGATCGAATTTGCGGCCCAGGTAAAATAGCCCCAGCTTTTCGAATGCCTGCATGCCGTTACCTTTCTTTTGTGGGAAATTCTCCTCCTGCTGCCCCCAATTTAGCCAGGCCACGATTTAGAGCCAAGGGCTCTAAGACAGGCAGTAACAAACAGGATGGCAACGAAAACGCGTGTAAACTAATTTATGGCTTCATTGTCCGAATTAGGGCTTCTGTACCATATATTTTAACCTGGAAAGGCGACAAAAACGGTGAAAAATCCGCCGATTGCGTCCGTTTCAAGCTGGCATTAAACTTGTAACATTCAAAAAGTTTAAAGAGATTTTAAACCCATGCAAGGTTACACCCAGCCTGTTTATCCATTTGCCGCCATTGTCGGTCAGGATGAGATGAAGCGGGCCCTTTTGCTGGCGGCCGTCGATCCTCAGATTGGTGGGGTGCTGATTATGGGGCATCGGGGGACGGCCAAGAGCACGGCAGTGCGGGCGCTGGCCCAGCTTCTGCCCCCTCCCGCTACCAACGGGCTCTACGCGGAAATGACCGTGGAGGAGCGCCTGGTGCGCTTTCCTCTGTTTGCCGAAAGCGAAAGCGCTGCGCGGAAAAAAGCCGGCGCCCCGATGGTGGATTTGCCCCTCAGTGCCACCGAGGACCGGGTGGTGGGTAGTTTGGACATTGAAGCCGCATTAAAGCGGGGTGAAAAGGCCTTCCAGCCCGGGTTACTGGCCAGGGCCCACGGTGGGTTTCTCTACATCGATGAGGTGAATCTGCTGGAGGATCATCTGGTCGATCTGCTTCTGGATGTGGCTGCCAGTGGGGTGAATATCGTCGAGCGGGAAGGATTCAGCGTCCGCCATCCGGCTCGTTTCGTGCTGGTCGGGTCGGGAAATCCCGAGGAGGGCGACCTGCGCCCACAGCTACTGGATCGGTTCGGCCTGTACACCCAAGTAGAAACCATTACCGACGTGCGCCTGCGCATGGAGCTGGTCCGGCGGAATGAAGCATTCTTGAACGACCCGCAGGCTTTTCTGGAGCAGTGGGAGCCTGCGCAGCGCGAACTGCGCGAAACTATCGCCCGCGCCCGGGAGCGGCTGGAGGCGGTGACCGTGCCAGATCGGGTACTGAAGCGCATTGTGGAGCTCTGCTTGCGCTTGAACATCGATGGGCACCGCGGGGAGATGACGCTGACCCGGGCGGCTCGCGCGCTGGCCGCCCTCCAGGACCGCCAGCGGGTCACCGCAGGCGATGTGCGGCGGGTGGCGGTAATGTCCCTGCGCCATCGCCTGCGCCGGGATCCCCTGGAGGAGATCGACTCCGGCGAAAAAATTCAACAGGCCATGCAGGGCCTGCTGGTCGGCCGGTAAACAACAGCTGAACGTCCCGGTGCGGCTTCCGGGCCTTCAGCTGAAAAGCACGAATTAGACACAAAACTGCTGGCATACAATTTCAGATGATTCGCCCATTTTTAGGCCTGAGGGATCCCCTGTTTGCCCTTTCCCTGCTGGCCATCGATCCCCATCTGAAAGGGGTACTGATTGGTGGGCCGTCCGGCACCGGTAAATCGGCGCTGGCGCGGGCCGCCCGGGTCCTGTGGCCGGAAGGCACCCCCTTCGTTGAAGTACCCTTGCACTGCACGCTGGAGCGGCTGGTGGGGGGCAGAGCGCTGTTCGGCGGCGGGCAGAGAGCGAGCATTTCGCCGCCGAACAAGGGGCTGCTGGCTCGAGCCCATGGCGGCGTTCTTTTCGTGGACGACATTCACCTGCTGCCCCTGCCGTTACTTGCCGTCCTTGTCCAGACCCTCTCCAGTGGGGAGGTTTGTTTGGAACGGGAAGGGCTTTCCTGCCGCTACCCCAGCCGATTTGTTCTCGTCGCCACCTTTAATCCGCAGGAGGCGCCACTGCCCGAATTGCTATTGCATTCGGTGGCCTTTACCGTGCAGACCCACACCTTGCGGGACCTGGAAACGCGTATGTATCTGGCCGGCCAACAGGGCCAGGGGCTAATCATTCCGGCGGACATTGTGCAATCGGTTCAGGAAGCCCGGCGGATTTTGCCGCAAGTGAACCTGGTGGAAAAGCACCTGCGCGAGCTGTGTGCGGTGGCCACTCGCATGGGCGTGGAAGGCAATCGGTGCGAATTTTTTGCCGTTCGCTGTGCCCGGGCCAACGCTGCGCTTCACCGGCGGGTCCCGGTAACCAGGGGCGATGTGGATCTGGCCATTCGCCTGGTTTATCTGCCCCGAGTGGGGGAAAGTGTACTACCGGGTGGAGAATCGGGGGATCAGCCGGCTGAAGGGCACCAACCGCCTCAGCGCAAGGCCTCAAACGAACAGCCGCGACCAGATCAGCCGGCAGAAGCACACTGGGAGAACCCAAACAGCAGGGATGGGAATCGTTCCGCGGGAGGAGGTGAAGCGGATGGCCAGCGTTCAGCGGCCCGGGCCCGGCAACTATTTCGCGACCTTCCCTTGGCCGGCGGGCAGGTGGAGATCCCGGAGCTCCCTGAACCTGGACGTCCAGCGATGGGGAGCCCCGTCCAGGGCGGGCGGCGCGGCGGCCTGCTTAACTTTCGCGGTGGGCGCTACATTCGGGCGGTACCGGGCAGCCCTGCCAGAGGCCGGGTGGATGTGCTGGCCACCCTGAAGGCGGCGGCCCTGGATCACGCGATCAGGTCTCGGCAGGCAGCACAGGGCTGGCGCGTCCAGCCCCACCACGTTCATATTAAACAATTTGAGCGCAAAAGCGGTTGGTTGTTTCTTTTCGTGGTGGATGCCTCCGGCTCCATGGTGTTGAATCACCTGGATGCGGCTCGGCAGGCGGCGCTGCAACTGTTACAACAAGCTTACATTCATCGGGATCGAGTGGCTCTGTTGACTTTTCAGGGCGAAGGCGCAAAGCTGGTTCTACCGCCTGGTGGGGGAATTTCCCGGGCCCGGCGGGCCCTGCAGGTGATGCGCACCGGTGGAAGAACGCCCTTGTCCGATGCACTGTCAAAATGCATGACGCTGGCTGTGCGCGCTCGGCAACGCTGGCAGGTGGCCGGTACGGTGCTGGTTCTATTTACCGACGGCCGGGCCAATCAGCCCCTGCAACCGGTAAAAGGCAGGGATGCACGGAAAGAAGCAGCCTGGCGGGAGGTGCAACAGCTGGCCCTACACCTGCGGTCTCATCTGGATGCAGCAGTGGTCTTCGATGTCCGGGTGCTGCACATCCCCGGTGGGCCCGCCGAACAACTGGCCCGGTGGCTGGGTGCCACCTATCTGCACTTTTCCCAGACCGGGCGCAAAACCCTTGCCGCTCAAGTGGCCGGCCTGGTTCGGCCCGGACCGCCCGGCAGGTAACTGAACAGGTTCACCATGACCTGTCCGGATAAAGGTTCAGCGAGAGGTGCCTAACGCCGATTGGATCTGGGTTTTAATTTCACTGGCAATGGATCCCGGCATACCCATGTTTTTCATGAAGGCCCATTTACCGGCATCTTCAAAGTACATTTTCATCCGGTACATCACATTTACCAGACGCACTTTGACGCCCTCCGGCTCCTGGGTGACCACCACTTCGATGGGATAAGCGGCAGCATGCGCTAAACCAGGGCATTTGAAATGTTTCCGCCGCTTGTCGCTGCCGGCCTTCACAATGCTGAAGGATTTGCTGTCCATCGGCGTGCCGGTGGTGCCAAAAATGGCCGTCTGATATTCGGGAAGGTCCAGTTCAAACACCTGGTGCATGCCCCATTTGGGCCCTTCCTTGCTCATGGCTTCTTTTACCTTGGCAGCCACTGTTTTCCAATCGGTGTTGGGCACCACGGCAATATCTTCCAGTTTTTTGTCGAAATCGCCGCCGGCCATCACCCCCATGGTTTTTCCGATATGCCCTTTTCCGCGTTTCTGGCCGTAAGTCCGAAAGCTGATTTTGCCTTCCACTGCCCCGGTAATCGTGGCGCGGATTTTTTGCAGGTGCGCTTCGCTTAAATCTTCGAACGCCCAGTCGTCCATCATCACCGTGCGTACAATGGAATGGGGATTAACTACCGAAATGTGAGTGCCTTCTTCATCCTGAAAGATGTTGATCCGATCCAGCACAGCAAAGGGGGCGGTTTTCCGATTGGCTTTGAAGAGGCCCGCAGCAAAACTGGAATCGTACAGCACCAGCACGCGCGTGCGGTAAGGACAGTCCTTGGGCACGCCCCCATCCACCTGCGCGACCAGTCGCCATCCATTCTTTTGAAAGGCATCTACAATGCGCTGTGAGATCTCGTCGAAATCCCCTTGCACCTGGCGCAAAATGTACTGGTAAACGCGATAGTCGGGAGGTTTTTTATCATTTTTAGCAACGGTAAGGCCGATCAAAACGAGCAAAAAGAAGATGGTTGCAAGGTGGGGAAACGGGAACCGTAACTTCATGACACCTCCGGTAAATTTTGGGTGGTTGCCCAGTTGGCTGCCACCCAGGTTTACTGCACTGTTTTTCCCGTGATGGACAAAAAAACCGGGCATACACCAGTACCTGATATGCCCGGGGGATTGGTTTAAAGATTGATTGACAGACCGACTTCCCCTTCGTACTGATTCATCTTCAATTTTATTTGCTGTTGTCCTGGAGCTTCCAGGGGATTGTCCCCGACAACCGAATGGGAAAAGGCATGCATAGCGGCCACATTCAAGGTCAGCTTGGGGCTGAGTTTCTGGGAAAACCCGGCGGTAATGTGATCTTCGATGACACCCGGTGCCAGAATGTTGAACAACACATCGGATGTGGGAATAGGCTGTTCGCCGTGGGAGGCGCCGGCCCGAACGGTGAGCGATTCACTGGCTTTAATCTGGAGACCAATTTTTACGGTAGTCATGTCGTTCCAGGCAAACCCAGGGCCCTGATCTCCACCCAGGCAGTTTTGATCGCTGTCGGCATTGCCGGTGGATTGAACCGTGCCAAAGCAATTGCCGAAGGCTGGGTTCATCGGATTGCCCACCGAAGCAATATCGCTGTAGAAAACTTCCTGGACATCCCCGGCCAGCGTGATGTAATCGTTAAGCTTCAAGGCGATTCCAGCAACCCAGTTGGCTGGAATGTCAAAATCCCCGTGTTCGGCGAACAAGCCGGCATAATCGTCGAATTCACTCATGTAAATTTTGGTCTGGAAAGCGGCGCCGATGGAGAGCACGTCGCCGAATTTGCCCAAGTAACCAAAGCGCGCCCCGAAACCGGTGGAATTAGTATGGCCATTGTTGGTTAAGTGATTCGGTTCCAGAGAAAAGGGGCTGAAAGCAAACAGTCCCTCGGCTTTAAAGCGCTGGAAGGCGAAAATTCCGGTTACGCCCAGCGAATGGCCGGGGGCGAATTCCCGTGCAACAGTGACGGCAAAAAACGCCTGAGCCAAATCCACACCGGTAGGAGGATTAAAATCAATTTGGGGATTGTTGAAAGTTTTTGTGGGATAGTTTGTGTTCATGCCGCCGTTGCCATAAATGGCGAAACCGATGGCGTATCCGGCCCATTCCAGGCTTAGGCCAATGGAGGGCAGGGCAAACACCCGGGAATCACTTTCCACGGTACCGGGGGCCAGGGGAAAGGTGCCGGGAAATCCCGATGGATTCCCGCTGACGGTGTACTCGCGATTGGGGTTAAACAGGCCGAAGCTGATGTCCAGCCGTTTCCCCATGCCGACCAGCGCTGCAGGGTTGGTGGCCACGCTAAGTGGTGTGAGCGAAAGAGCCGCTCCGGCGCCGGCCATTGCGCGATGCTGAATTCCGTAGCCGTGACGAAAATAACCGTTGGTGGCCAGTGCCGGCCGGGTTTGCAGAAGGGCAAACGCGAGCAGCAGGATCAACAGAGAACGGCCGCTTTTGAGTAACTTTAGGGCAACCATGTCAGGCCTCCTTGTTTAGTGGGAGCAGATTTTTTATTTCTACCCTGAACGGTGATGTTTATGTTTACCCTCGTCAATTTTTCTAGGCCGAATTTCCTCCTGATACCCGTCAGGAAAACAAATTACTCTACTGTATTGAAATATTCCAGATAGGCAATTTTTTTCTGGGACTTTTGACCTGACTTTAATCAACCCAGGGCTTCCGCCACCAGTTCAATGATGTCTTTCACTTCAATTTTCCCTTCGTTGCCAGAGGTTTTAACCGCGTCTGTGTACATGGTGTAATCCTTGGGGCAGGCCACCACAAAATAATCGACATTGCCCAGGGCCAAGGCCTCTTTGATGCGTAATTCGCTGGGCCGTTCGGCCAAAGCCGAATCATCCATCCAGATACGCCCCCCACCGGCCCCACAGCAGAAGGTGTTGGTCCCACAGCGGGGCATTTCTTTAAAATTCAGGCCCAAAGCCCGCAAAATTTTTCGCGGGGCTTCGGTTTCACGATTGTAACGGCCCAGATAGCAGGGATCGTGATAAGTAACCGTGTAATTCAGTTTCTTTTTGAACTGCAATTTACCGGAATCCAGAAGGTGGGCCAGCAGACCGGTATAGTGATAAACAGGATAGCTTCCGCCAAAGGCAGGGTATTCGTTGCGCAAGGTGTTGAAGGTGTGCGGATCGGTTGTAAAGATCTTCTCGAATTTAGCTTTTTTCAGCACAGCCAAATTGTCCTCCACCAGCATTTCGAAAAGGCCCTCTTCTCCGATCCGGCGCACGTCGTTGCCGGCGTTTTTCTCCCCATCGTAAAGAATGCCGAAATCCACTCCAACCTGATTCAGAACGCGGGCCACGGTGCGGGAGAGCTCCTGAATACGCTTGTCGTAGGAGGCAAAATCTCCCACATACCACAGATATTCCGCCGGCTCTTTACGCACATCCTTCACCTTGAATTCCAACCCTTGGGTCCATTTACCCCGGGCCCGGGGGGGCTGCCCGAACGAATTCCCGTAATCG
>RFHE01000124.1 GCA_003696445.1 Calditrichota bacterium
AGGGCTTTCGGCTCTGGCCCAATTTCCCCAACCCCTTCAACCCGCAGACCACCCTCCGCTTCAGCCTGGAGAAGAGCGCACCGGTGCACCTGAACATTTACACCCCGGATGGCCGACTGGTACGGCAACTGGTGAATGGAACGCTTGGCCCGGGAGAACACCGGGTACGGTGGGATGGAACCGACCGCGCGGGAAAAACGGTGGCTTCCGGCGTTTACCTTTACCAGTTAAAGGTAGGCCGCAGCCAGGCGGTGGGTAAGATGTTGCTGGTGCGGTAAACCACACGGAAGTCAGGGTCGGCATGGTGAGGGAGAGAGCTCAGTGCGGTCGGTACTTCCAACTGGTGGCGCCATCCGTCCAGTGCTCTTTCTTCCACACCGGCAGGCGCTCTTTAATGGCCTCGATGATGTAGCGGCAGGCCTGGAAGGCCGCCTGGCGGTGGGGCGCCGACACGGCAATCACCACCGAGGCTTCGCCCACCGGCAACAGCCCCAGCCGGTGATGCACGGCCACCCGGCCCAGCTCCCAGCGCGCCAGGGCTTCCCCGGCAATGCGCTGCAACTCCTCCACCCCCATTTCCGGGTAGCCCTCGTACTCGGTGGCGGCTACCGCCCTGCCCTCGGCATGATTGCGCACCGTGCCCACAAACAGGTCGATGGCCCCGCAGTGCGCCTGCCGGACAAAGGCCAGCAGCGGTTCCACCTCCAGAACCGCTTCGCCCACCGCCACCCAGCTGCGTTCATCTTTCCTATCCGTCATAGGCTTCCATCCCTGCCCTTCTATCAAGATTAAAACGTGTTCCGGAGCGAGCCCTTCACCCGCCACTCACCGGCGGAATCAGGGTCACTTCGTCCCCATTCTTCAGGGTTACCTCCCCGTGGACGTAGGTTCGGTTCACCGCCAGGCGGCTATCTTTTCTGAAAGGCGCCAGCGCCGGGCATTGTGCAATCAGCGCCTGCCAGAACACCTCGCCGGTCGCTCCTTCGGGCAGGGTCAGGCTCAGGGCGTCGGTGCCGGCCGCCTCCCGGCACATGGCAAACAAGCGCACCTGAACGGTGATGCCTTCGCGGTCCACTGCCCCGCTGGCAGTCTGTGGTTGGATTTCTGATTTCATAAAACCCTCCTGGTTCTCAATGCGGTGTGTTGCCCATGCACTCACACTCAAGGGAACAGATAAACACTCACCTCCTGGCCAGCCTCCACACGCCCGCCGGCGGGCAGGCGGATGAAGCCATCGGCCTGGGTCAGGCTGGTCAGCATGTGCGAGCCCTGCCGGGAGAGGGGCTCCACCCGGGGCACCCCGTGTTCCCCTTTGCCGCTCAGCTGAATGCGCATCAGATGGTCCCGGGAAAGGGGGTTCTCTACCCGTCGGGCAGCCACCGCCTGAACGGTCCGGTGGCCGAATTCAAAGCCCTGCAGGTAGCGCAGTAAGGGGTAAATGAAATACGTAAAGCACACGTAAGCGGAAACGGGATTCCCGGGTAGGCCGAACAGCATGCGGGCCTCTTTGCGAGCAGCAAACATTGGTTTGCCCGGCTTAATCCTGACCCGCCAGAACAGGGGCTGGTAGTGGTTGGCCAGGGCGGCCGGTTTCACATGATCGTGGGGTCCCACGGACACCCCGCCGGAAAAAATGACCAGATCGGCCTGGGTTTCGGCCCCCTGCAAACGTTTTGCAGTCTCCGCGGGATCATCAGGGACCCGGTCGATTCGGATGACTTCTCCGCCGCTGCGTTGAACTCCGGCGGCCAGCATCAGGCTATTGGAATCGCGAATTTGGCCCTCGCTCAGCGGTTGGGCCAACCCGGCCAGCTCGCTGCCGGTGACCAGGATGGCCACCCGGGGCTTGCGAAAAACGGTGACCCGACCGATCCCCACCGAAGCCAGCAAGCCCAGCCGGGGCGGCGTCAGTTCAGCACCCGATGCCAGCAACAGATCCCCGGCCTTGAATTCTTCTCCTGCGAACCGCAGATGCTGGTGCCGGCGCACCGGGGCCCGAAGGCGGACCTGGCTTTCCTCCACCTCCACCTCCTCCACAGGCACCACCGTATCGGCCCCCTCGGGCACCATGGCTCCGGTACTGATGCGCACCGCTTCCCCGGGCCCGACTTTTCCGCTGAAGGGCAAACCGGCCTGGCTCTCTCCCACCACCGCAAGCGTGATGAGTGCATCGGGACCGGCCCCGGCCACATCCTCGTAGCGCAGCGCATAACCGTCCATGGCACTGTTGGTGAAACGGGGTGAGGCCTCCGGCGCATGAATCTCTTCGGCCAGCACCCGGCCAGCGGCCGTCTCCAGCGGCAATACCTCGACCCGCCGGGGAGGCAGATGCGCCTTCAGGCGTTGCCAGGCCTCTTCCAGAGGCAGGGGCTCAGGGAATCCTGCACTGTCGGTTCGTCTGGCGTTTGCTTCCATCGATCAAACTCTTCAGGTTCGTTCGCCAATCGTGCGCTCGCCGGGCCGAAGCGATCAATACTTGTATCCGGCCGCTTCTTCCGGGGTGAATTCTACCCCCAATCCCATGGCAATACGGTTAACAAAATTAAAATAAGCAACCACCAGATTGGCCGTTAGAATTTCTTCGTCGCTCAGTCCTACCTTTCGCAATGCCTCCACGTGGGCTTCCTGCATGGAACCCGGCCGAAGGGTGAGGGCTTCGGCGTATTCGGCCAGCGCCCGCTCCCGAGGGGTCAGATCCACCTGGCGAAAATCCTCGATCAACTGGCGCAGTCGCTTCTCATCCTTCCAGTAATGGTCCAGAGCCATGGCGTGATGGGTCACGCAGTAATCGCAGCGGTTGGCCGCGGAGACCACCACCGCCATCATCTCCCGCTCAGCACGGCTCAATCCGGAGCGGCGAAACATGACGCTCAAATACAGGTCCATGTGAGCCTTCATCGCTTCGGGATTCAGGCTCTGCACCTGCATGATGTTGGACAATTTCCCGCGCTTGGAGATTAATTCCTGGTAAATCTCCTTCAGCTTCCCTTCCGCTTCCTCTTCCGCAATCATTCGAATCCAGGGCATGGTCTTTCTCCGTGTGTCAGCAGTTCTCCTTTATTGAATCAGCACCTGATTGTCCCGGACGCCAAGCTGGCGGTACATCTTTGCCACGTCTGTGGTGGGTAACTCGCACTGGAAATTCTGGCACACATAGGCGGTGGCTTTCCCCTGCAGGCTGCTCATGCCCTTGAGGAAAGGCACCAGCTGCTCCAGTGGG
>RFHE01000125.1 GCA_003696445.1 Calditrichota bacterium
GCCACCTGGCAACTGGAAAACCCGGTCTCCGCCAACCTGACCGATGTTGCTTTTGTGGATACGCTGGCTGGGTTTGCCGTGGGGCAAGCGGGTACCATCATTAGGACGCGCAGCGGCGGGATCCCGGTTTCCCTCCCCGCCCCCCCGGAACCGCCAATTCGGAATTTCGCCCTCCTGGGGAACTTCCCCAATCCATTCAATCCGGAAACGGAAATCCACTACCAGGTGGCCGCTGCCGGTCAAGTTGAATTCCGGCTGGTGGATTTAAACGGGCGGCTGGTTCGCAGGTGGACGGAACACCCGGCAACCGCTGGACGCTACCGACTGCACTGGGATGGCACCGACCAGCAGGGCAGGCCGGTGGCGTCGGGCGTGTATCTGTTGTCCATGCAGGCCGGCCCTTTTTTGCAAACCATCAAGCTGACCCTGGTCCGCTGAACCCAACCTCGCAGCTTGAGCTCAGCCGGGCAGACCGCCCGGCTTTTTAGTACCTACCATTCAGCCCCCTCATTCAACCATCCGGCAGGCCATCCCGACCACCGGGCCGGTTAACGTTGGCTTTTCCCCTTTTTTCCTTAATTATATAAGCGAAACAAAAACGCAGGAGGTAGTCATGATGAGGCGTACCTTTGTTTTACTGATGCTGGGAGTTGCGGTCCTGATGGGTGCACGGCCGGTCCGGAGTGCCACCTACCGTGGCGGCGAGACGGTTCACATCGCCGCCGGGGATACAGTGCGAGGCAATCTGTTTGCCGGCGCCCGGTATGTGGACATCGAAGGAGTGGTGACCGGCAACGTTTACCTGAGCTGTGAGGTTGCTCGCATTACCGGCCAGGTTCAGGGCACGGTACATGCCTTTTTGCGCCGTCTCGAGGTCCGGGGATCCGTGGGGGATCAAGTGCTGTTTTTCGGCGAATCGATGATTCTGGACGGTCCGGTTGATGGGGATGTCCTGGCCTTTGGACGCTCGGTGGAACTGACCAGTCGGGCGCAACTGGGCGGGGATTTGATGGTCGGTTGCGCGGAGTTGATGCTCACCGGCGGCCGGGTGGCGGGCGGCATTCGCGGTGGTGCCGGGCACGCTTACTTGAACGGCCGCGTGGCAGGGCCGGTGAACCTGAAACTGAAAGAGATTCATTTTGGAGAGGCATTCAGCGCCCCGGCCGTGCACTTGACCCTGAAACGCCCATTGAGCAAATCCAAGATGGGCGCGGCGCCGGAAAATCTGACGGTGGATGTCGTTAAGACTCGGCGGTTCTACCAGCGCATTTATTTTTACTGGTCCATCGGGGCCATGATTGTGGTTGGCCTGTTGATGGTGGCGCTGGGCAAACATCGGGTGGAGGATATGCTGGCCGTTGCCCGGCAGCGCCCGCTGGCCGGCCTGGGCTCAGGATTCCTTGCCCTGGTCGCCACGCCGGTGGCGGCTATTCTGCTCATCGTGCTGATTCTGACCATCCCGGTAGGCATCATCCTGCTGGTAAGCTATTTTATTTCGCTGTATCTTAGTTACGTGCTGAGCTCCATGTTTGTGGGCAACTGGATTCTCCGCCGGCTGCGCGGCAACGGTTCCGCGGCAGGTCTGGCCCTTTCGGTGGTCCTGGGAGTGGTGCTGCTTGCCCTGCTGGAGCACGTACCGCATCTCGGTGGTTTGATCAAGTTGCTGGCCCTGTGCCTCGGGCTGGGGATGATTACCCTTTCGGTCTGGCACAGTCGAAAACCGGCGCCGTCTGAGCAATGAGCAAAAAATGGCACATCTGGATTCTGGTGCCGCTGGGGCTGGCTGTGGTGGCCTCCCTGGCGGCCCTGTTTCTTGAGCCGCTGGGGCAGAGCTGGGCCACGCGTTTTGGTGGCGTGTTCTTTTATCTGATGATAGTGGCCGCGGTCCTGGCGCTGCTACAGCGTTCGTTGGGAAAAAAACTGCAGAGCCTACCGCCGTTACAGCAATGGGTGGTTCGCACCCTGATTTACGCCGGAGCCATGGTGTCCACCCTGTGGGTCATTTACCTGCTGCAGGTGCTGGCCTTTTTGCCCTGGCCGGCCCTGCAGCAGGCTTTTCAGCGGCGCGTGTGGGTCCTGCTGGCCCAGTTGGTTTCCCGGCCATTCAATCCAGGTGCCGGGGACCTGTTTGCCGACCCACGCTGGCAGTCCATCGGCGCGGCGCTCTTGTTTGTCAGCCTGGGGGTGGCGCTGATCAGCGTCCTGATCAGCTACGTGCAGGTGCGCTGGCAGGAGAGCCGCCATCGGCAGGCCCGCCAGCAGGCCGAGCTCACCGCCCTGCGAGCCCAGATGAATCCCCATTTTCTGTTCAACACGCTCAACACCATTGCCTCCTTCATCCGCCAGGACCCCGAACGGGCAGAAAAATTGCTCATCGAGCTGAGCAATCTGTTTCGCTACCTGTTCCAGCAGGCGGGGCAGGAAATGGTGAGCCTGGAAGCGGAGGTCGCCTTTGCCCGCCGCTACGTCGCCCTGCTGCAGGCACGCTTTGCCGATCGGCTTCGCGTACACTGGCAGGTGGATTCTTCCCTGGCCGGCCTGGTCGTACCCGGCCTGTTGTTTCAGCCGCTGATCGAAAACGCGGTGCAGCACGGCTGGCCGGATCGCCAGAGGCCCCTGGAGATCTGGATCGAAGCACAGCCGCACAAGCAGGGGGCCCTGGTCCGGGTTCGCGACAACGGCTGCGGCTTCGACCCCGACCGCAGAAAGCCGCTCAGGCAGCCCAATCACGCCCTGAGCAACCTGGCCGAACGGTTACGCCTGTTGTACGGAGACCGCAAGCTGCTGGAGATTAATTCGCGGCCCGGGCAGGGCACGCAAATCACCATTCAAATACCGGAACGAGCACAGCCATGAAAGTCATCATTGTTGAGGATGAAAAGCCGGCCGCCGACCGGCTCCAACAGATGCTGGCCGATTTTCCCGATGTGGAGCTGCTGGCGGTGGCCGACACCGGCGAGGAGGCTGCCCGGGAGATCGACCGGCTGCGCCCGGAAGTGATTTTCCTGGACGTACAGTTGCCCGACCTGAGCGGGGTGGATCTGCTACGGCTCATCGAACACCAACCTCAGGTCATCTTTACCACCGCCTACGACACCTACGCCGTTCAGGCGTTCGAGCTTGGCGCGGTGGACTACCTGTTGAAGCCTTTCTCCCGGGAGCGGCTGGCCGAGGCACTGGAACGGGTTCGCGCCCGACTGGCCGCGCCGGAAAACGCCACCCGTAAACTGGAGCAACTGCTCTCCCAGCTGGCCGGACGGCCACCGTACCTGCAGCGCATCCCCTGCCGCGCCGGCCAGAAAATCCTCATCCTCAATGCCGACCAGATCCTCTACTTTGCCACCGAAAACAAGCTGGTGTTCGCCCATCTGGCGGACCGCCGGTACTGTATCAATTACACCCTGGAAGAACTGCAACATCGGTTGGATCCGGAGCGGTTTTTTCGCACCCACCGCACCACCATCGTTAATCTGGATTTCGTGCGCAGCATCGAGCCCTGGTTCGGCGGTACCTACCGGATTACCCTGCGGGACCGGGAGGGCACCCAGCTGCCGGTAAGTCGCAATGCCGCCCGGCAGTTGCGGGAAAAGCTGGGCTGGTAGGACACCCTCCTTGCCGAAAAGGCGTTGTTCGCTTCCTGCAGGAGAGGTAGATTCCTCCTGACCGTGTTTTTGTTCACCGAAAAGGAGGGCCTTCCGAGATGATCCGCGTGGTTTTTCTTTTGCTGCTGTGGGGGGCCGGCCTGCTGGCCCAGCCGTCCCCGGAGCTTCAGGCTGTTTTTCACCAGCGCCGGGAAGCACTGATGGCGCGGCTGGGGCCCGGCGCGCTGGCCGTTTTCCCTTCCCGGCCGGTGCACCTGCGCAACCTGGATGTGGAATATCCCTACCGCCAGGAGAGCAATCTGTACTATCTGACCGGCTTCGAGGAACCCGATGCCATTGCCGTTCTGCGGCCCTTCGATGCCCGCTACCGCTTTGTGCTGTTTGTAGCTCGCCAGAGTCCGCGATCCCGTTTCTACGAGGGCGACTATGCCGGCCTGGAGGGCGCCCGCCGCTTTTTCGGCGCCGACACCGCCTTTTACTTCGATCAGTTCAAAGATCAGCTGGGCTGGGTGATGCAGGGCGAGCGAACCCTTTACTACACCTTCGGCATCAACCCGGAGGTGGACCGCATAATCGCCGGCCAGCTGGTGGAACGACGCAGTCGCAGCAACTATCCCATCGTGGATCCGCAACCGCTGGTGGCCGAGTTGCGGCTGATTAAAAACGAGGGAGACTGGAAGGCCGGATTCCAGAAGGCCATCGATATTTCCGTAGCCGCTCACATCGAGGCCATCAGGGCCATTCATCCCGGGATGGGCGAAAACGAGGTGCAGGCCATTTTCCAGTACGTGTACCGCAAGAACGGGTCGCCGCGGGATGCCTACCCGCCGATTATCGGTTCGGGACCGAACAGTTGCATTCTCCATTACGGCAAAAACAATCGGGTCATGCAGGCCGGGGAGGTGGTGCTGATGGATTGTGCCGCCGAATACGGCTATTACGCTGCGGACATCACCCGCACCGTGCCGGTGAACGGGCGGTTCAGCAAGGCACAAAAGACCATTTACAATCTGGTATTGAAGGCCCAGGAAGCGGCTATTCAGGCGGTGCGTCCCGGCCTGGTAAAAGCCCGGCTGGACACCCTGATCGAAGACGTATTAAGCAACGGTTTGCTCGAGCTGGGGTTCATCCGGCGAAAGGAGGATTTTTCCGTGTACACCCTCCACAAGTACGCCCACTGGCTGGGGCTGGATGTGCACGATGTGGGCGGCTACACCCGCAACGGCCGATCGATTGTGCTGCAACCGGGGATGGTGTTTACCGTGGAGCCGGGCATTTACGTGCGCCCTGATGTGATTGATCGGTTGCGGGCGCGGGGCTACAGCGAGGAAGCTCTTCAGGAAATCGCCCGACGGATCGAGCCCTACCTGAACATCGGGGTGCGGATTGAGGACGATGTGCTGGTGACAGAAAACGGTCACCGGGTTCTGACCGCCGGCGTGCCGCGCACCGTGGAGGCCATCGAGCAGCTGATGGCGCAGCCCGGCCTGGGGGAGGAGTAGGTCCCTCTACGGCCGGAGGATCGTAGGGGCATGCATAGAGGAGGTTTCGTGAACCGCGATGATCCCGATGGTCATCAGCGCCGTTCTATCCGGTTGAAAGGATACGATTACACCCGGCCCGGGGCGTATTTCATCACCATCTGCACCGCCAACCGGGCGTGTTTGTTCGGCGATGTGGTGGACGGTGAAATGCGTTTGAATCCATTGGGAAAGATTGCCCGGCAATGTTGGTTGGCCATCCCCGATCGTTTCCCCCATACGGCGTTGGATGAATTTGTCATCGTGGCCAATCACCTGCACGGGATTGTCTGGATTGCCTAAAACCAGGGTAATCGGTTGGTGATCGGTTGGTGATCGTAGGGGCACGGCATGCCGTGCCCCAACATGATTCCATGCCCCTACATCCCGACCCCGACCGGGAAAAACCCCATAGCGGTTGGGGATAACGCGGAACGGGAAACATGGGCGAGAACGTGCATGGTTTCGCCCAATTCGCCATCGGTGAAGGGATTGCATTTGCTCAGGGCATTGCCGACGTAGGGGCGACGCATGTGTCGCAGCTGGCTATTTAACCATGGCAAACGTTTCAGGTGACTGAACGGCCACGAACGCAACCATCCTCGGGAATTTTTTCTTGAAACGAAACTTTCTTAGTCATGGGTTTTGCAAATATATTCGGAGGAGCAGGCTTGTTGGACGGTCTTGCGCCTTTAAAAAACATTCTGTCCAATGATACCTTACTAAAGGACAATTTGACTCCCAAAAATAAAAAGCCATAAAAGATTTTGTTAAGGCGAAAGGAATTATCCAAAAATACAAAACATTGTGCGACATTGAGGATTGCAGGAGAAATATGGGAAGCGGCGAATCAAATGTCGCAAAATTTGGATATGATAGAAATGTCTGAAGGAATACGCCACTTCGTTGGACAAAGATATCGTTACTTAATGTCCGTTGAAAAATACCCACACGATGATCTGTGGAAACAATCTCACGTTCCGTTTTACTTTTTCGTGAGATGCACATTGGTTTAATAATAGACGAATATACAAGCGAAGCGCGATGCAAGTAGCGATTAAACCAGAACTCCTCCGCTGGGCCAGGGAACGTGCCGGGCGCACGGTGGATTCTCTGGCAAAGCTGTTCCCAAAATATGAGCAATGGGAAAGGGGAGAGGCACAGCCGACCCTGAAACAACTGGAACGGCTGGCGAAAACCCTCCATGTGCCCCTGGGATTTCTTTTCCTGGAAGCACCACCGGAGGAACCCCTGCCCATCCCCGATTTCCGCACCATGCCTCAGGCCAGGCTTTCCCGGCCCAGCGCGGAGTTACTGGATACCATTTACATCTGCCAGCAACGGCAGGAATGGTATCGCAATTACCTGCTCTCCATGGGGGAAACGCCCCTGCCGTTCGTCGCTTCTGCAACGGTAGAAGATGATGCGAACATAGTTGCCGCCGAGATCCGCAATCGGGTAAAGCTGAACATTGAGGAACGGCGCACCATTCCCACCTGGACGCAGGCGCTCAGCCGCTTTATCGATCAGGTGGAACAGATCGGCGTTCTGGTGATGATGAATGGCGTGGTAGGCAACAATACCCATCGGCCATTAGACCCGGAAGAATTCCGTGGTTTTGCCCTGGTGGATGATCTGGCACCACTGATTTTTATTAACGGCGCCGATACCCTCTCCGGCAAAACCTTCACCCTGGCTCACGAACTGGCCCATATCTGGCTGGGGGAATCGGGAATATCCGATGCACAGCTGGACACCTACCCGGAAGAAAAAGTGGAACGCTGGTGCAATCAGGTGGCGGCGGAGATGCTCGTGCCCATGAGCATGCTTCAAGAGAATTACGATTCCGGTAATGAGCTTTCCCCTGAATTAAATCGCCTGGCCCGGATATTCAAGGTCAGCACCCTGGTGATTCTGCGACGATTGTACGAGGCAAAATTTATTGATTGGGAAACCTACCGGCAGGTGTATGAAGAAGAACTGGAGCGTTTGTTGTCTTACGAACGACCGGCTACTGAGGAAGGAGGCGGTAATTTTTACCGCAGTCTCTCCCGCCGGGTGAGCAAACGATTTGCCCTGGCCCTCATCAGCAGCACCCTGGAGGGGCAAACCTTATTTCGGGATGCCTTTGCCATGCTGGGTGTTTCTAAAGGAGAAACATTCAGGAAATTTGCGCAGGAGTTGGGGGTTGAATAATGGCTTATTTGTTGGACGCGAATGTTTTCATTCAGGCAAA
This sequence comes from Calditrichota bacterium, assembly GCA_003696445.1. Lineage (GTDB taxonomy): Bacteria > Calditrichota > Calditrichia > RBG-13-44-9 > J042 > J042. The sequence goes on from RFHE01000125.1 coordinate 7,359, forward strand.
GAATCTTCACTACGGTTTTGATTTTTGCCCCGCTTTTTGGGACTGGCTGGATCAGGCTAATAGTAGAGGGATTGTTTTCAGCATAGAAAAAGTCAGCGATGCGTTGACCGCAGGAAATGATGATCTGGCGGATTGGGCAAAGCGGCAGGGAGACAGATTCTTTCTGCCTCCGGACTCCCGGGTTGTTGCTGCGTTCGCTACGGTAAGTAATTGGATAATGACGCAAGGATATGAACCGGCGGCAATCACTACCTTTCTTCAGGTGGCGGATTATTATCTCGTGGCGCATGCCCTGGCACATAATTTTGTGGTCATTACCCATGAAGTACCAGCCAACACAGTCAGAAAAGTGAAGATTCCCAATGTTTGCATTGGATTGGGTATTCGGCATATGAACCCCTTTGAAATGCTACGCCGGGAAGGCGCACGATTTGTTCTGGAAGAAAAGATTGCATAAAATTTAGATCGTAGGGGCACGGCATGCCGAGCGCCTAAAACCCTACCCCGACTGGGAAAAACCCATAGCGGTTGGGGATAACGCGGAATGGGAAACATGGGTGTGAAGATGCATTAAATGCCCCCAATTGCCCTCGGTCCGCAGATCGTATTCGGACATGTCGCCGGGGCGACGTGGTTGAGGGTGACATGCGGTTGAATTCGTTGGGAAAATTGTCCTTCAACATTGGTTGGCCATCCCCGATCGTTTCCCCCATACGGCGTTGGATGAA